>JAIXUR010000409.1 GCA_027483425.1 Cyanobacteriota bacterium
TTGCAATTGTCCCCGAGGGCGAGGATCTCAAGAATACAGGAGTCAGAATTCAGAATCCACCTCCTGCCTCCTGCCTCCCGACTCCTGTCTCCCGACTCCTGACTCCTGTCTTCCCCCCGGTCTTCAGGCATCCTTAACGGCGGGTTGAGAGAGCGACACCCCCGCTGCCGCGATCATCACCAGGCCAATGGCACCCACCATGGCCAGGGTGAGGGTTTCGTCCAGCCAGACAAAGCTGATCACCGCTGCGATCGCAGGCTCTAAACTCATCAACACCCCAAACACATTCACGGGCATGCGTCGTAGCGCCGTCATCTCCAGGGAGTAGGGCAGCGTGGAGGCCAACAGCGACACCCCTAGCCCCAGCAGCAAAATATGGGGAGACAGCAGCGCCCGGCCCTCCGCCAACACCCCAATCGGTAGCAGCAGCAGCGCCCCCACCGCCATCGACAGGGCCAGCCCTTCGCCACCGCGAAACGATTGCCCCATGCGGGCCGAGAGCACAATATAACTCCCCCAGGCCACCCCCGCCAGCAGGGCCAAGGCCACTCCCAAACTATCTAACGTAGGCGTGTTCAGGGGCGACAGCAGCACAATGCCTGCGGCCGCCAAGGCCACCCATAGCCCGTCGAGCCAGCGGCGAGAGTGCAACAGCGCCACCATCAGCGGCCCGGAAAACTCCAGCGCAACCGCAACGCCGATGGGAATGCGGGCGATCGCACAGTAAAACAGGGCATTCATCACCGCCAGGGAGAACCCAAACCCCACCAGCAACCGGTAGTCGGCGGGTCGGTGGCCCCGCCAGCGGGGGCGACACCAGGCCACCAGCACCACCGCCGACAGCCCCACCCGCAGCAGCACCATGCCCAGGGGCCCCACCTGGCCAAATAGACTCTTCGCCAGGGTTGAGCCTAGCTGGGTCGAGGCCATAGACGCAATTACTAGGGCCGGAGCTGGGAGAACAAAGCCAGGCCCTAGGGGCTTGGGCAACCAAGAGTTGGGCAACAAGGGGCGATCTTCCTGTAGCAATGGGGTAGAGCCCCCCAACTCTAACGCCCTCGGCCCCGTCACACCTAACGATGGCGTCGATAGTCTGGTATGACCACCATGAATACCGCGTCGGTTTAGCCCTAGATTTCGCTACGATCCGCTTTAGACTAAATGAAACTTATCCCCAGCACCGCGCTCTCGGGGCGCAACAGTTCCCAGAATCTTTCCCCAGGATGTCTCCCATGGCTGCTTTTTTGGCCCTAGCCCCCGCTATGCCCTCCTTACCCCAGAGCGTGACTCAGGTTTACCAGCAGGTCAGCCAGTGGCTCGCCCAGGTGATCAGCGCCGCTGGATTGTATTGGGCCCAGGTGGCGCACAGCATCGCTAGTTTGCCCGCCCAGGTACAAGTGCCCACTACCCTCACCACCTCGGCAGTGTGGCACTTGGCCCTTTACTGGTTGCTGGTGCTGGTCATGGTCGTGGGGGTCGTAGGGGCCGTGGTGCCCGCCCTGCCCGGCATTAGTCTAATTGTGGGGGCGATCGCCGTCTGGGGGCTGGTGGCGGGGTTTGCCGGTCTCAAGTGGGCCCTGGGGGTTGCGATCGCGGCCCTGGTGCTCAGCCTGGCCATCGACTACCTGGCTGGGGTTCTGGGGGCGCAGCGGGTGGGGGCCAGCAATTGGGGCCAAATTGGGGCTTTTGTGGGCATGTTTTTAGGGTTGTTTGGCCTGCTGCCGTTTTTGCCCACGGGCATTCCCCTGCTGGGGCTGTTGCTCGGCACCGTACTGGGGGCATTTGTGGGCGAATTTTTGCACCGCCGCGAGCTGAAGCTGCTGCTGCGGATTAAGCAGTCAGCCAAGGTGGGTCTGGCCATTGTGGTGGGCACCCTGGTGGGCAATATTTTGCAGGGCATTTTGGCCCTAGTCAGTCTGGTCGTGTTTTTGGTTACCACCTGGCCAGGCACCTAGGAGATTTCTGGACAAGAAGATACCCCCGGTAGGGGCGCAGAGCTCTGCGCCCTGGCGAGGAAGCAAAATTCTTCGGTATTTTGTTTCCAGAATTGTCCCTAGGGTTTGCCCCCCGCCAAGAGTGCCATTTCCAACCATTTCCAGTGGCAGTCCACGTCCCTAAAGCCCAGGGTACGCAGCCAGCCCAGCTGGGTTTCCACATCCAGCAGTTGATTCGAGGGGTCTTCTTCCGCCGGGGTGTAGCCGATCGCCGCCAAAAACCGATGGTGCAGCTGTTCGGTGGGAGAGGCCACATGCTCCAGGTTGCAAAAGCAGCCCCCCGCTTCCAGGCAGTCAAAAATTTCTCTGTACAGGGCTGCTTTGCGGGGGTGAGCCAGGTGGTGGATCGCAAAGCTGGAGACCACCGCGTCAAAGCAGCCCAGGTCGGGCAATGGCTGCGAGAGGTCATGGCTAACGATCGTGACCCGTGGGTCGTCGCGGAAGCGATCGCCCACCGCCGCCAGCATCGTCGGCGAAAAATCAAGGGCTAGGTATTCGGCCTCGGGGCGGTCAATCTTCAGCAGCCCCAGCAGCCGACCATCGCCTGTACCCAGATCGAGAATGCGCCGGGCCGTGGTGGGGACCAACTCTAACAGCACGGCTTCCCCTTCGGTTCGGTGGGGAATGGTATCGGCTCGCGCCAAATACCCCAGGGCGTGTCTGGCGGTCGTCCATTGGTTGCGGGTTTGGGGCTGAGTCATAGGGAGGGCGACGATGGGGGTGGTTGGCACTGCCCCGTTTGGAGGGCAGAAATTTCCTCGGCTAGGGCCAGATCTAGAGCGGTGATTCCGCCAGCATCGTGGGTGGTTAAGCGAATGGTCAGCCGGTTGTAGGCGATCGCCAGGTCAGGATGGTGCCCTAGCCGATCCGACGGTTCGACCAGGCGGTCAACAAACCCCACAGTAGTGGCAAAGTCCGCAAATTGGCACACCGTCACCAGGCTATCGTCAATTTGTAGCCAGTTTGACGGTATTGCGGCTTGGCCTGATAAGGCTGTCCCGCCGAGCATCGCCAGGCCCAGACCCCAGGTTCCGGCCGCATACATCCTCCTCGGCTGGCCCCGCCCGATGGGGCAACAGGTGTGGTTTATGGTCATGGCATCCTCTGTACGAGTCTAGGTATAGAGTAAACCCTAGCGACCTAGGGCCATGGGTAGCCTGATCAGGCCCATAGTTGGCCGGTGGTCACTATCTGGCCGATGCCCACCAGATTTCCCAGCCTGTGGGCTGAGATCGGTCAGACCTCATACCAAATCCTATCTGTATACCCCGAGTTTATAGGGGCATTGCACTGCAATGCTCCCTGCGAGGTATCGGTTTCGAACCGGGGTTGTGTGACTCGGTGCTGTCTCCTGGTCGAGTTTTCTTTAAAAAACTTTGAATTCGAGTCGCTTCAGTCAGTCGTTTCAGTCAATTGACTGAGGAGGAAAATCGCATCCGAGTAATTACGGAGAATAGTCTTAAAATAACAGATCTAATCTGGATCGAGCATCATAGACTTCGGTTTTCTCGGACTAGATCGCTGCCTGCAAGCCTCTAAACTAAAAA
>JAIXUR010000131.1 GCA_027483425.1 Cyanobacteriota bacterium
CCTGGGCCGCCCAATACCGGCCTTGCTGTAGCCAGGGGTGGAGGGCCGGGGGTTGCACCGCTGCATCGGGCAGGGCCAGGGCTTCGTCGCTAAAGGACACCATCACCGGTGTCGATGGGCTGCCCCCCAATCCCCCCCCGCCCCCTGATGTAGAGGTGCCGTTGGAGCTGGCGATGGCCATGGCGGGAGCATCGCTGCGCTGCACTGTCCCAGAATGGGGCCCATGCTCCGCTCCATGCTGAGGCCAATCGTCCCCTCCACCCGTTGGCTCCATGGATCTAGCGGGTGGCCTAGCGGGCCGATTATCCGCCGGAAAGAGTACCCGGGCCGCATCGTCGGCTTGCCACGTAAAGGTATGTATGGCGTAGGGCTGGGGGGCCGCCGTGAGCTGTAAATAGAGTCGCACCGAGATCACTGGCACCATGGCCCAGTCGGCCTCGGGCAGCCCTACCACCGGCACCAGGTCACGGAAGGTCGACTCTAGCTCCTTGAGTAGATCGTTGGGCTCCCTGACCTCGGGAGCCGGGTGCTCAGCCAGCAACAGGATCCGACCCGAGCGCTCCGAGCAGTCTATGGCCGTGAGCCCAGGGTACAGGCTGGTGTCCTTCAAGTAGACAGCAAAGGCCTGCTGAAGGGGCTCAAGCCCCGTGGTGGTAGGTGGTAAGAGTGAGGTCATAGGGTACCGATGGTGATTTCCCCAAACAGCCAGGCTCCAAAGCGCAAACGACCCAATTGTTATGCCCCTAGATGTGACGACACCAGGCTTTCCGGATCCCAACAGCCGGGGCTCGATAGCTAGGGAATGCCACCGCCTGGTTTCCCGACCCCAGCTTGGGGGTTAACCAGTCTATGGCAAGGGTTTCCTTAGTGAGTATGCTAGTCCAAGGTGGATGTTCTGGGACAAGATATCTTTGGACGATGGGTCGCCGTGCTAATTCTAATTGTGGAAGATGAGGCCGAAATTGCCCGGCTGATTCGGCTTTACCTAGAGAAAGAAGGCTTTACCTGCGAAGTCTGCGAAGATGGCGAAACCGCCCTGCGCTACCAGCAGACGCTCCAGCCTGACTTAATTATTCTCGACGTCATGCTGCCCAAGCTCGACGGCCTCGAGGTCTGTACCCGTATTCGCCAGGGCCCAGGGGCCAAAGACCCCTACATTCTCATTCTCACGGCCCGGGGGGAAGAAATCGATCGCATTATTGGTCTCTCCACCGGGGCCGACGACTACCTGGTGAAGCCCTTTAGCCCCCGGGAGTTGGTGGCTCGGGTGCGCGCCCTGCTGCGCCGGAGTCTGCGCCACAGCCAAGTGGCCCCCAGCCAGGTCTATCGCACGGTTCACTTTAGCCTTGACCTCGACCAGCGCATTGCCCATCGCCAGCCAGACCCCCAGCGGTCAGAGCTCCTGGATCTGACTCCCCTGGAGTTTGATCTGCTGGCGACCTTTATGAGCCACCCCGGTCGGGTGTGGAGCCGCCAACACCTGATCGAGAAACTCTGGGGAGAAGACTTCTTTGGCGACGAGCGCGTGGTCGATACCCACATCGCCCGGCTACGCAAGAAGGTAGAGCCCGACTCATCGCAGCCCACCTTCGTCAAGACGGTCACCGGGGTGGGGTACCGCTTTGAAGATGACCCTCTATAGGGTCTTGTCTGGCGATTTTTTTTTAGCGATTTTCTAGGGGCGCTTGAACAGGCTCATACCCATGACATGGGCGTCTATATTGGGATCATGGGTGGTTATCGACAGGCGCAGGCGGCCATCGTCAATGGTGATCCCATAGGGGCCATAGCGAGACCAATCCCCTCGGGGCAGATGGCCAATGCCCTCGGCGATCGGTTGCCCGGCCACCATGACATCGAGACTATGCCAGTGGGTTTGGTAGTTTTCCATCACCCACAGGTACAGGTCGTAGTGGTCGTTGGGGAGGGTTTGCTCTAGGTCTAGGGTCTGGGCCTTGAAGATGACCGTATTCAGCATGGTGCGCACCCCTCGACTGGCATAGGGCCGAGGAATTGTGGCCATACTGGCAGCGGTTACCCCCGGCGTAGACAGCCCGCTGGCCAGGGCCTCTGGGTAAGAGTGCCAGCGATCGCCAGCGACCACCACGCTCCCACCGCCAAAGTTAATCCCCTTTACAAACGTTCCTGGTGCCGGTAGCTCCTGGGCTGGGGCCCCCCAGTCCCGTAGTGCTAACCAGGGCTGAAGAAGAAGAAACTTGACTTTGCCGAGCATAGCGATGAGCCCACTTAAAGCGCTAACGTCAACCACCCATCATCCTACAAACACCCTCTGACATTGATTAGCGGGTATGAAGTGTAGGACTTTAAATTTTTCTGGCCTGTGAACTCTGGCCTGTGAACTCTGGCCTGTGAAGGTTGATGTCCGCCCTCACCCCTCAGCCGCTACCATGGGGAATCGCCAACGCTATGGCATTGTCAACGATGGGCCTCTGGCAGCTCGAGCAAATCCGCATTGTCTTAGTCGAGCCGGCTGGGCCTCGGAATGTGGGCGCTACGGCTCGGGTCATGAAAAACATGGGCCTGCGCCATCTGGTGCTCGTGAACCCCCAGTGCGACCCCTGCGATGAAGAGGCGCGACGGATGGCGGTGCACGGGGCCGATATCCTGGCCATCGCCAGTACCGTCGCCACCTTGCCCGAGGCGCTGATTGGATGCGAGCGGGCGATCGCCACCACGGGCCGCCTGCATCGCCAGGACCAACCCCTAGAACTGCCGGAAACGGCGCTCCCCTGGCTACTCCCCCCGGTTCCCCAGGACAGTTTTGCGGCCGCCCTAGTGTTTGGCCCCGAGGACCGGGGCTTAAGCAACGATGAACTGGTCTATGCCCAGCGTTGGGTGCGCATTCCCGCCAGCGCCGACTACCCCTCCTTAAACCTGGCCCAGGCGGTGGCGGTCTGTAGCTACCTGCTCCATCGCCTGGCCCTGGCCGAGGCCCTAGGCGATGCCTTTCCGCCAGCGACCTGGGCGACGACAGGGTCTTCGGCACCGTTGGATCAACTAGAGGGGTTTTATCAAGATTTAGAAACCCTTTTGCTGAAGATCGGTTATCTTTACCCCCATACCGCCCCAAGCCGGATGGCTAAATTGCGACATTTGCTGCATCGGGCGGGGCCAGATCCAGCAGAATTGGCTATGCTTAGGGGCGTTCTGCGCCAGGTCAACTGGGCGGTGGATAAAACATCTCAGACGTTCTAGTCAGGGACCAGGCGAAAGCCTAGTCGAAGGCCCTGGCCAAGAGCAGGGGCGACAGCACACTCGGCGTGAGCAAGACAGATGGCACAGTACGACGATTCTCGTAATCCCTTTTCGTCGACCCCAGGGCGTTCTGAGGGGGAGTCGCCCTGGGGTGAGACCGCATCAGGGGCCGCCCGAGGGGGCCTACAGCTTCCGGGCGGGGACGATGGTACCTGGAGTGGCAGTAAATTCCAGCGACCCTCACCCGCCGTGCGTCAGCGCAACCAATGGCGGCAACAGCAGCAGCTGACCCCCGACTTTGGGGTCGCCGCCAGCGAGCCCGAGCCGGTGCGATCGCCGCCATCCCGCAACGCGTCGCTGCCCTCCTTTGGGCGCGGCCCGGTTTCCCCCCAGCCCGTGGCCAAGTCCCTGGCCCAGCCCCTAGGCCAGCCCCCAGCCCCGATCCAGCCCAACCGACCAATTCTGGGGCGACTCACCCCACCCCAGCCAGGCCAGACCAGCGGCACTGGGTTGCAGATGCATCCCCATAGTTTTCAAGGTGCTCAAGCCGGTAGCCCGGCTCCCAGCGCATTGGGAGCCACGGGTCTCCCCTCCAACGTAACGCCGATGCGCTCTCCGGCGCGACGGTTGCCCGCACCTGGGATCGCGGCCACCCAGGCCGCCCGCTCCCAGGTGGCTGACCCCGGCGCTGGAGTTGAGGGCGGGGTGGCCCAGCGGCGATCGCGCCCCCAGGCTGTGCGGCGGCGGTTGGCTAACCCGCCCCTGCCTCTGCTCTACCTGATTCGTCTGGTTATTTTGGGTGTCGGGGTCGCGGCGATCGCCGGTACGCTGCTGTCGGTGCTCAGCCCCGCCAACGTGGCCTCCCCCGGTGAAGGGGGAGCGTCCCCGGCCCAGGCCTCGAATCCGACTAAAGCCACCGGTGCCCTGCTCGAGGGGACGACGGCCAGCACCATTGCCGACCTGCGGTTGACCAGCGAGAGTACCTACCTGAAGGGGGAACTCGAGCAGTTGGCGACCCTCACCCCTGGGCTGACCCCAGTGGCCTTTGCGGTGGATTTAGACTCGGGGGAGTACGTTGACCTGGGCGGGGCCGAGCCAGTGGCGGCGGCCAGCACGATCAAGGTGCCGATTTTAGTGGCCTTTTTGCAGCAGGTAGACGCCGGCACCATTGCCCTGAATCAAGCCATGGTGCTCCAGGAAGAGTACGTTGCCGGGGGGTCGGGCAACATGCGTGGCGAAGCCGTGGGTACCGAGTACACCGCCCTAGAGGTGGCCACCCGCATGATTGTAGACAGCGACAACACCGCTACCAATATGATGATTGCCGCCCTGGGTGGCGTTGAGGCGCTCAATCAGACCTTTGCGGCCTGGGGCCTAGGGTCTACGCTGCTACGCAGCCCCCTGCCCGACCTGGATGGCACCAACACCACCAGTCCCAACGACCTGGCCCTGCTGATGGCGCTGATCGACCAAGGCGGGCTGGTCACGCCGCGATCGCGCGATCGCATGTTCAGCATTATGCAGCGCACGGTCAACCGAGGCCTGATTCCGTCGGGGATTAGCGATGGCTCGGTGATGGCCAACAAAACCGGCGACATTGCTACCATACTGGGCGATGTCGCCTTGGTCGATGTGCCCAACGGTAGACGCTACGTCCTGGCCGTGATGGTGCAGCGCCCCACCAACGATGGCCGTGCCAGCGAACTGATCCGCCGCATGACCGAAACTATTCACCAGGAAATGGCCCAGCCGGTGGCCCCGGTGGGTGGTGACCCCAACGCCGCCCCGCTCAGCCCCCCAGGCGAATTTGAGCAGCCTGGAGCGACTGGAGCCCCCGGCAAATTTGTGCCCCAGGGCGAACCCGGCATTCCAGTCACCCCGGTGCCGGTTGAGGTGCCCCCGCTGCCGGACAGGGCACCCGCCCGGGATGAGGTGCCGCCGGGGTGAGAGGTGGTTTGAAAAGGTGGGAATTACAAAGTAAAGACACGGC
>JAIXUR010000152.1 GCA_027483425.1 Cyanobacteriota bacterium
CCCGCCGCTGGGCGAGCTGGTCGCGCACCCGCTGTACGCCCACTCGGGCCTGGCTCATTACCCGCGTATTTGCCGTGCTTTGCAAGAGGCGAGTGTAGGTCACCTGGGCCTTCTCTAGCTCGTCTTTGGTTTCCCAGTATTGCCCCATGGCCAGCTTGAGCCAGGGGTCTTGGGGAGTCTTGTGCTGCCACTGCTTCAGCAATTGGGCGGCCTGGGTAAATTGCTGCGCGCCCAGGGCTGCAGAGACAAGATCGTACATGGCACGGTGGCAGAGAATGGTCTAGGGTTCGTTCTGTTGTATGACTTTAACACCAGGGCGAGGGTCAGCCTGGATGTCCGTTGCGGAACACCTGCGTAGGTTGCCCACCGTTGCCCAGCCGATTACCATCAGCCTAGGATCACGTCTTTAACCGTGGCATTTCCACCGCAGCAATCGCATCCAAAGGGATCGCATGAATACCACGCCCTAGGCTTCAAGGGGGATACCCAGCCCATAGCGCCTAGAATAAAGCATAGTTCTTAGTCCCATCGCTCTATGCCTGTTTCTCCTGGGTCACGACCTGATCCCCATTCTGTAACAGCCGTCGCCGTGCGGGAGATGACCATTGATGACGTGGCTCCGGTTTATCACCTTGGGGAACTGGTGTTTACCAGCGATCTTTATCCGACGCTGTACCGCACCTGGGATGAGTGGGAGGTGATTGGCCACTACAACACCGACCCCGAATATTGTCTGGTGGCTGAAGCCGAAGCGGGGGCGATCGCCGGGTTTGTGTTAGGCACGGTGATCAGCAAAGCCACCTGGGTCTATGGCTACATTATCTGGCTAGCGGTGAGTCCACAGTTTCAGCGGCGGGGCATTGCCGACAAACTGGTCGACAAGATTGTCGAACGGATGATTGAAGAGGGGGTGCGCTTTATGTTGGTCGACACTGACCCCGCCAATACCCCGGCGATTAAGTTTTTTCAGCGCAAGGGGTTTGGCAGTCCCCGTCGCCATGTCTATCTATCCATGAATCTGAGCAAGCACGAAATCTATGGCCGGTTGATTTCCTACGAACGGGACAAGGCCGAGCGGGTGAAGCAGCGACGACCCAAACGGCCCTAAGGATTAATGCCCCAGGCTGTTTTGAGCCCCTGGAGCCGATAGTAGGCCGCCTTGGGCTGGTTCTCGCGGTTGAGTAGGCCGCCGAAGGGCCAGAAGGTGGCCTGATCCGACAGATCCCACCAGCTAACGGCTTTGATTTCCGGTTTGCTGTAGGCCAGGGTGTAGACCTGCTCGACCCAGTCGGCCTGAATGGCTTCGCTCCAGGGGGCGTGCCAGAGGCCACGGGCCTCCCCTAGCTGAGAGTTTTCGTCGATACCGGTGCTGGATGAAACCGCCATTTCGGTAATGTGGACGGGTTTGCCCAGGGCAGTGAGGCGATCGAGCATGCGATCGATCTCGAACATGTCTTGGTCGGGGTAGTAGAGCTGTAGGCCAATAATTTCAAAGTCGATGGCGGCGGCCAGACAGGCTTTGAGGTACTGCAGCGGGCTGCGCTGGGGTGGGCCGTAGATGGCGACGTTGCGCGCCCATAGGCAGCAACTATTGACGACCCGCTGCACCGCTGGGTAGCCCTCCTTGGCGGCCTCGCAGGCCAGGCGAGTCAGGTCGAGAAACTGCTCCTGGTCGTAGTCGAGTTCATTGCCCCAGGGCACGCCGTGGGCTTCGTTGATGACATCGTAGGTGGGGATGCGGCTGCCATAGCGCCGCGTGATCTCGATAATCCGCTGGTGTAGGGCCGCTTTGACCTGCTCGTAGGGCAGGGGGCGCACCCAGCCAGGCACGCTAATGTCGTGGAACCACACCAGGGGGTGCCCCTTGGGGGCAATGCCCGCCTGCTGGAGCCAGGCCACCTGAACATCGACCCCGGCGTAGTTGAGCTGGCCGGGCTCAGGCTCAAAGGGCTGCCAGTAGAAGGGTACGGTGGCGGTGGTAAACAGGGCCTGGAAGTGGCGATCGTAGTCGATCCCTAAAGCAGGATGACCAAAGGCATTGCAGCCCAGCTTGAAGCCTTGGCGCGATGGGGTGCGCGCGATGCGCTGGCGGGCGCGGCTAAGGGCGGCCTCCTCCCCGGCCCAGAGGCCTTCCACCAGGGCATTGTTCCAGAGGGAAATTTGGGTGGGTAGATCGGGGGCCTGGTCGGCCTGGGTCAGCCAGGCTTGGGCGCGCTGGAGGCGATCGCGAATGCCCTGGGGTATGCCGTAGCCCTGGTGTTGCCAGCGATCGCAGGTGGTGGTGACGCGGTAGAGGCGATCGCGGGCAAACGCCCCGTTCAGCACCAGGGGAAAATCCGTGGGCCCAAAGCCGCGCCCCTGGTTGTCGGCGTAGAGGGTGATATCGCCAAAGCCCGCCACGGGAAGCTGAAGGGCCACGGCAAAGGGCGTGATGGGCGGCGGCTGGGAGGTGAGCAGGCCGTCTTCAACGGTGCGATCGGGATGGAGGATAGGTTCCTCGTTGAGATCCAGGAAGTAAAGCCGGTTGAGTTCAAATTGGGGCAGCGGATCGCCGTTGGGCAGGTAGGCGCGCAGGATGAGCGGTGGGGGGCTGGCCAGGACTGTGCCTGGGACATGGCCCAAGCCTGTAGCCGCCAGGGCCGTGGTGGTGGTGTAGCGCAGGAAAGGGCGACGTTTCATGTCACTAAATCGCTTGACCCATGCGCTTCAAGATTTGCAGAATTCCGTAGAGTTCCTGGTTAGAGGTCAATGCTGCAAACCCCCTCGAAACGTTGTATCGACCGCCCGCACTGGCTTCTAGCTTTACAAAGGCCGAGTCATCCCCGTTGGTCATCAATGCAAAGCGGGCTTTTTCAGGATTGGGAGATGCCATCAAGTAGGCTAGGGTCTGAGGTAGGGCAGACCATACCGAAATCGCTGTCTTCTTTGATTCGAGCACCACGACCCAAAACTGATCTTTTAAGACCAACACGTCCAGTCGCCCCTGCAAAACCTCCTCAGGGTCTCGCAGGGTAAGCTGGACAGATGCTTCGGCTTTGATTCTAAAGGGCGGGTCGTAGAACCCGGCTAGGGTCAGCAGGGGAGAGGCAAAAAGCAGCAACACTGTGCTTTCGAGTAGATGTCCCTGGGCCCGCTGGTACAAATAGCGCCGCCTCAGATCGACTAAACCCGCTTTTTCAGTGTCACTTAGGCTGGGCAAGTCGGTGCTCCACTCCACAAAAAACGATTCGTCTTCGGTGCGGGTTAACTGGAACCGCTGTTCTGCCTCTGCCAGGGTTGTAATCGCCTCTGTGATAGCAACTGCCACGGCTGATACCCACTACGATGCTTTTATTTTACGGGCCTATGGACGATGGAGCGCCTAGGCGGCTGTCATGACAGGTTCATGGAACAGTAGCATCAGCTTTACTGTCAAAGCCCGTGAGGACGATACCCACCTGACCTCGGCGCAGCAAAATGGGGGCCTGAGTCTCTGGATGGCGGGCGGGGAGATCTTCTATAAGGGCAACAATGTCGTATTCATGGATAGTCATCTTCAACCTCCTATTGAGCTTACACCACTCGATTTTCTTCTACGCAGCGGGCATACCAGCGGTAACTGGCTTTGGGGGTGCGCTGCTGGGTGGCGTAGTCCACGTAGGTGATACCAAAGCGGCGATCGTAGCCGTAGGCCCACTCAAAGTTATCTAAAAAGCTCCACAGAAAATAGCCCATCAGCGGGTAGCCCTCTTGCACAGCGCGGTGGGCCGATCGCAGATACTGTTGCAGGTACTGAATGCGGTCTAAATCCAGCACTTCCCCAGTGGGTGTCGGCTGATCTTGGGCCGCGCAGCCGTTTTCGCTGATGAACACCCGGAGCTCAGGCCGGTGGAGAGTATCGCTGATGTGGCGCACCCCCCAGTAGAGGCTGTCCGGCACCAGGTGTAGCCAGGGCATGTGCAGGCGCGGGTAGCCCTGGGGAAAGGGTAGGCTTTCGAAGCCTCGGGCATTGTCAGCCGCCCGCACATAGACCCCGGTGTAGACGTTAAAGCCGAGGGCATCCAGCGGCTGATGGATGATGGCTAGGTCGCCGGGCTGAATGTCGGGGGCGTTTTCGCCCAGATCGGCTAAAAGCTGAGAACTATACTCACCGGTCAGCGCCGGGTAGAGAATGCCGCCGTTGGTGCCGGTCAGGGGAAAGGCCGCCTGGGCCGCCGCGATATCCGCTGGGGTATCCGTCAGCGGGACAGTGGCGAGGTAGTTGTCAACCAGGGCCACCTGGCAGGGCTGGGGCGAGTGGGCACGAATGGCCTGGCAGCCCAGACCATGGGCCAGCAGGGCGTGGTGGGAGGTCTGCCAGACCTCCTGGGCGGTTTTGACCACGGTGCCGGGGGCCATTTCGGGCACCTGGTTGACCCCATAGCCTATGTGGGTAAAGCAAAAGATCTCATTCAGGGTCATCCACTGGGTGACGCGATCGCCCAAATGCGCCACCACCACCGCCGCGTAGTCAGCAAAATCCTGGGCCATCTGGCGGCTGCGCCACGACCCGTACAGAGTCTCCAGCGCCTGGGGGCTATCCCAATGAAACAGAGTGGCATGGGGGGTAATGCCAAACTCCAGCAGGGTGTCGACCAGTTTGCTGTAGAACGCTAAACCAGCGGGGTTCACGTTCCCTCGGCCCTCGGGCATAATCCTCGGCCAGGAGAGGCTAAAGCGGTAGTGGCGCACCCCCAGGTCAGCCATCAGGGCAATGTCGGTGCGAAAGCGGTGGACATGATCGCAGGCGATCGCTCCCGTATCGCCATTCAGCACCCGCCCTGGGGTCTGGCTGAAGGCATCCCATACGCTGGGGCCTCGGGCCTCGGTGGCCCCCTCAATTTGGTAAGCCGAGGTGGCAACCCCCCACTGAAACCCCGGCGGCAATGCGTAGACCATGGCGGTGTTATTCCCTTCAGGCACTTTTTTAGGTGGCGGCTTAGACCACCCAACATAGGTTAGCGTTAGGATCGAGCCCGCCGCCCGCCGCCGCCCGCATTGGGTATCTTCCGATGTGATCAAGCCCTGTAGCAAGCGATCGCACCCCTGGATATCGCTACCCCAGTAGTCCGACCTGAAGGCCCAGCCCCACTACTGCTACGGGGTCTGCATCCTCAACATCCTTCAGTGTTCGCACAACTGCTCAATAATCTCAAATCCTGGGAATACTTGACCTGTTTGCTCGACAGCGAACAGGTCAAAGGGGTTAACCCCTTCGCATCCAGCCAGTCCCGCAGGGTTACGCTCTCTGCCTCTTCACCCGCCGGGAGCGGGATCGAATCAACGCATCCTACCCAGCAAGCGGTATGACGCTCCATTGAGATGGCGTTTTTGTCCTCTTACGTAGACGATCGGACG
>JAIXUR010000230.1 GCA_027483425.1 Cyanobacteriota bacterium
GATGGCCTGATGGGGGCGAAGCGCCAGGTGCAGGTCAACATCAGCTGCGGTCACCGCATTATCTACGGAGCCGATGCCGCCGCCTTCCTCAAGGATCTGGCGGACGTGATTGAGAACAATCCCCAGTCCTTAACCCTGTAGTACCAAATCCGACTCACAAAACCCCGATTTGAAACCGATACCCAGTAGGGGCATTGCACTGAATGCCCCTGATTTGTAGGGGCATTCAGACAGAATTTGGTATAAAACGCGCCTGAACCGCAACCTACCACCCATCGGCTGAGCCCTGTTAGCCAACTTATTAGGGCCGGGATTCGACAACCCGGCCCCTTTTTTCGTTACATTTGTTAAAAGATTCTGTTTTCCCCCGCCTTTGGAGCTCGCCCATGCTGCGTTTAGAGCACATCAGCAAGATTTACCCCACCGGGGAAGTTCTAAAGGACGTGAATTGGGAGGTTAAGCCGGGCGATCGCATTGGTCTGGTGGGGGTCAACGGTGCGGGCAAATCGACCCAGCTCAAAATCATCATGGGCAAGGTCGAGCCCACGACGGGTGCCATTGTGCGTCCGGCTGACCTCAAAATTGCCTACCTGTCCCAGGAATTTGAGGTCAACCCCAACCACCGGGTGCGGGACGAATTTTGGACGGTGTTTAAAGAGGCCAACGACGTGCAGTCGAAGCTGCACCACATTCCGACCCTGATGGAACAGGCCGATCCCGACGAGCTAGACCGGCTGATCCATGAGCTAGACAAGCAGCAGCGCCGGTTTGAGGCCCTGGGGGGCTACAGCCTGGAGTCGCAAATCGAAAAGATTTTGCCTGAAATGGGATTTGAGGCGACCGACGGCGATCGCTACGTCAGTGAGTTTAGCGGCGGCTGGCAAATGCGCATGGGCCTAGGCAAAATTTTGCTCCAGGCTCCCGATGTGCTGCTGCTCGACGAGCCCACCAACCACCTTGACCTCGACACCATCGAGTGGCTAGAGGGCTACCTCAAAAAGCTCACCACCCCCATGGTGATTGTGTCCCACGACCGGGAGTTTCTCGATCGCCTCTGCACCCAAATCGTCGAAACCGAGCGGGGGGTCTCGACCACCTACCTGGGCAACTACACCGCCTACCTGACCCAAAAGGAAGAGGGCTTGGCGGCCCAGCTCAGCACCTTTGAGCGCCAGCAAAAAGAAATCGCCAAGCAGCAGGCCTTTGTCGAACGCTTTCGGGCCAGCGCCACCCGCAGCACCCAGGCCAAAAGCCGCGAAAAGCAGATCGATAAAATTGAGCGCGTTGAAGCGCCTACTGGCAGCGTGCGCACCCTGCACTTTCGCTTTCCCCCCGCTCCCCGCAGCGGGCGCGAGGTGGTGATGGTGGAAGACCTCACCCACAGCTACGACGACAAGATTTTGTTTCTGGGGGCCAATTTGCTGATCGAACGGGGCGATCGCATTGCCTTCTTGGGCCACAACGGCTCCGGCAAATCGACCCTGCTGCGGCTGATCACCGGGCTCGAAACCCCCACCGACGGCAAGGTCGAAATCGGTCAGCACAACGTGATCCCCAGCTATTTTGAGCAAAACCAGGCCGAAGCTCTGGACCTCGATAAAACCGTGCTCGACACCGTCCACGACGAAGTGCCCGACTGGACCAACGAAGAGGTGCGTACCCTGCTGGGGCGGTTTCTGTTTAGCGGTGACATGGTGCGAAAGCAGGTCAAGGCCCTGAGCGGTGGCGAAAAGGCCCGGCTGGCCCTGGCCAAAATGCTGCTGCGCCCCGCTAATCTGATGATCCTCGACGAGCCCACCAACCACCTGGATATTCCCGCCAAGGAAATGCTGGAAGAGGCGCTCCAGCACTACGACGGCACCGTGCTGCTGGTCTCCCACGATCGCTACTTTATCTCTCGAGTCGCCACTAAAATTGTCGAGATCCACGAGGGCGAGCTGCGCCTGTACCGGGGTGACTACCACTACTACCTCGACAAAGTTGCCGCCGACACTGAAGCCGAAAAGCAAGCAGCCCTGGAGGCGGAGAAAAAAGCCAAGGCCGAAGCCAAGCGCAAGCAGCAGCAGGAGAAGCGTAAAGCCAGCGCCTCAAAATGAGCCGGTTTACAAAATGAGGCGCTGGTAGAGTAATATGCCTTTTATAAAAATCTTTCTTAAGTGAACCGATTGCCCCCATCCTGGAGTTGGCGAACTAGTTTAAACTTGGGTTGCGGTGACAACGACCTATAACCAAGCTATAGCAAGGTTTTAAGCATTTATCTAGCCTGCGCTTTTCCCCTTGAGCGCAAGCCCTAAGCGCAGACCTTAAGCGCCTACTTATTGGCCTTCCAGCGGCACCCTGGTACAGAACCAGGGCTCAATTTCTGGATGGTATGATTGCTCAGACGTTAGTCCAAGTCCCAAGGATTCTTACCCATGAGTCAAACGTCAATTCCGCCGGTGGTTTTAATTATCCTCGACGGCTGGGGATATCGGGAAAATACCGACGGTAACGCGGTCGCTGCGGCCAAGACTCCCGTTATGGACAGTCTGTGGGCCGCCTACCCCCACACCCTGATTCGCACCTCGGGTAAGGATGTGGGACTCCCCGATGGCCAGATGGGCAACTCTGAAGTGGGCCACCTCAATATTGGGGCCGGGCGCATCGTGCCCCAAGAACTGGTGCGTATTTCCGATGCCGTCGAAGACGGCACGCTGCAGGAAAATGAAGCCCTGCTCGAGGTGTGCCAGGCGGTGCGCTACCGCAACAGCAAACTCCACCTGGTTGGGCTGTGTTCCGACGGTGGCGTACATTCTCACCTGTCTCACCTGTTTGGCCTGCTGGAAATGGCCAAAGCTCAGGATCTGGACGACGTCTGCATCCATTTCATTACCGATGGCCGCGATACCAAGCCCACCGAAGCTAGGGTGGCCGTCCAACAAGTTCAGGACTATGTGGATCAGCTGGGCCTGGGTCGGTTGGTAACTCTCAGTGGTCGTTACTACGCCATGGATCGCGACAACCGCTGGGATCGGGTGGAAAAAGCCTATCGGGTGATGACGGATCCCGGCGAGGGCAGTGGGCAAAGCGCCATGGAGGTGCTGCTGGCCTCCTACGACCAAGATATTAACGACGAGTTTGTAGAGCCCGTGCGCCTAGCTCCAGGGGCGATCGCCCCAGGGGATGGCGTTATTTTCTTCAACTTCCGCCCCGACCGGGCTCGCCAGCTCACCCATGCCCTAGTCGATCCCAACTTCAAGGGCTTTGAACGGGAGTTAATTACCCCGCTCAGCTTTGTCACCATGACCCAGTATGATTCCGAAATGGACGTCAAGGTGGCGTTTCAGCCCCAGAACCTGAGCAACATTTTGGGCGAAGTGGTGGCCAACCACGGGCTCAAGCAGTTTCGCACCGCCGAAACCGAGAAGTATGCCCACGTCACCTACTTCTTCAACGGTGGCCTGGAAGAACCCCTGGAGGGCGAAGACCGCGAGCTGGTGTCTAGCCCCATGGTGGCGACCTACGACAAAGCCCCGGCCATGTCGGCAGAAGCGGTGACTAACACGGCCATGGCGGCGATCGCCAAGGGTATTTACTCTCTGGTGGTGATCAACTACGCCAACCCCGACATGGTGGGCCACACCGGCAAGATGGATGCCACCGTGACGGCGCTACAGGCGGTAGACCACAGCCTCGGTCGCCTCATCGACAGCGTTGGCAAAGCCGGGGGCACGGCCATCATCATTGCCGACCACGGCAACGCCGAGCTGATGTGGGACGAAAACCACAAGCCCTGGACCGCCCACACCACTAACCCGGTGCCCTTTATTCTGGTCGAAGGGGAACGGCTGAAGGTGCCCGCCTACGGCGGCGACGTCAACCTCCGGGAAGATGGTCGGCTGTCCGACATTGCCCCCACCATTCTGAAAATTTTGGGTTTACCCCAGCCCCAGGAAATGACCGGGCGATCGATGTTTCTCCCCGCCGATGTGGAGATTCGCAACAATCGCACGCCGGTTAAACTCTCGATCTAGGCCCCAGGTCAGGCTAGTTCTGAACTGGCCCTGCATTGGCCCTGCATTGGTTCTTCAGGGGGCCTGGGGCTTGGGGTATAGTTAAAGATGGATAGGTGGCGCTGGGCACCCTTGGCGATCGCACTGCCCCCATCTTTCTCACCCCGTTATCTTGAGCAGATTAGTCTAGGAACACGATGATA
>JAIXUR010000285.1 GCA_027483425.1 Cyanobacteriota bacterium
ATAAACCGCAGACCCGTGGACTCTAGATCCTTGGTACGGCGCACAGTGTCTTCGTAGAGGGAGTTACCGCCGTCCATAATCATGTCGCCGTCATCCAGCAGGGGCCGCAGCTGGTCGATCACCGCATCCACCGGAGCCCCGGCCTTAACCATGACCAAAATGCGACGGGGTCGATCTAAGGACTGGACAAATTCCTCTAGGCTGTAGGTCGCCTTTACGTTTTTGCCCTGGGCGCGCTTTTCCATGAAGCGTTCGGTCACCGCTGCGGTGCGGTTGTACACCGCCACCGAAAAGCCTTTGCTCTCAACGTTGAGGGCCAGGTTCTCGCCCATCACGGCGAGGCCAATTACACCAAAACTCTGTGCCATATCAATCTCTCGGTAACGGTTCGGTCGAAAGTCGCAAACAGGATTCTAGGGAGAACTCTAGGTCGGGTGGATTAATGGAACATTAATTAGCGTGCCGACGGCAGCAAAACTGTCAACAGCCTAAACAACTTTTTCGAAATGGCCATGCTCCCAAAGGTTTTCTTTAGGTGTGACGCCCAAAAGCCAGGGATTCTTGACCTAGAAGCGGAGTTGAGAAAATTTAAGCCCAGGCCATGGGCCCCTTAGCCCCTGCTTATGATTGGTTTGTAATATCGACGTTCCCCCCGTTTAGGATAAATAGCAGGAGAAATGGTGATGAATCAGTTCAAAACCCTGGCGCTGCTGGCGTTGCTGTCGGGCCTGTTGGTGGGTCTCGGCTATTTGATTATTGGTGGTCCCACGGGCATTCTAATTGGCCTGGCCATGGCGGCCGTGGGCAACCTCAGCTCGTGGTATTTTTCTGACCAAATTGCCCTCAGGGCCTACCAGGCGCAGCCGATTAGCCGCGACCAGGCCCCGGCCATCTACGATATCGTCGAGCGGCTCAGCCTGAGTGCCGAGATTCCCATGCCGGGGGTTTACCTGATCCCGAGCCCGGCGGCCAACGCCTTTGCCACCGGACGCGACCCGAGCCACGCGGCGGTAGCGGTCACCGAGGGCATTGTGACGATGCTGACCCCCGAGGAGTTGGAGGGGGTGATTGCCCACGAGCTATCTCACATTATTAACCGCGACACCCTGACCCAGGCGGTGGCGGCTACGGTGGGCGGGGCTATTTCGTCCTTGGCCTACATGGCCCAGTGGTCTAGCTACGGCATGGCCAGCAACCAGGATGAGAACCGTGGCCCCAACCCCCTGGGGCTGCTGCTGGCAATCTTTGTGGCACCCCTGGCGGCCACGCTGATTCAAATGACCATTTCGCGTACCCGCGAGTTTGAGGCCGATGCCGGGGCGGGGAAACTCACCAAGCACCCCCGCGCCCTGGCCAACGCCCTGCAAAAGCTGGAGGCCAGCGCGCGCCAAACGCCCATCCAGGGCAACCCGGCCTTTGAGCCGCTGCTGATTGTCAACGCCTTTTCTCGCGAGGGCATGGCGGGGCTGTTTGCCACCCACCCATCGACGGAAGCCCGGATTGAGAGGCTGTTGGCGCTGGAGGAGGCGTTGGCCAAGGCCTCCTAGGTGGGTGATGGGGTGACGGTGGGGTGTTTTTAACGAGTTTTTTCCCATTCTGTAGCCTCTGAAGCTGTTGGATAGGGAGAGTGCCGTAACAATAGCGTTACGTTATGACGCTTTCCCTTACCCCGGCAATGAAAGTCCAGGTCAGCCTCCGCACCGAAATCGAGGCCGCTTGGGAATCTGAGCCGGTCGAAGGTGTGGGGTGACTCTGGCCTACCGTCGCTAACGCGATCTGTCTGTGGTTGAAATCTCCTTGAGTAGCTGATTGGGAGCTGGCCGTTGGTCAGCTCTTTTTTTGGCTCATCCCAAATCCTATCTGTATACCCCCGGTTTGTAGGGGCATTGCAGTGCAATGCTCCCTAGGAGGTATTGGTTTCGAATCGGGGTTGTGTGACTCGGATTTGGTGTCATACCGAGTCCGACTGCACCTGGGCTTGAAGCCAACTCAGGTAATCGGGCAGCCCGGCCACAATGGGGAGGGCAATGATTTCGGGCACCTCGTAGCTGTGGTGCTGGGTAATCGCCAGGGTAAGGGCATCAATCTGGCTCAGATCGGTTTTGATGATCAGCTGCCACTCGGGTTCAGTGTGAACTTCGCCCTGCCAGCGGTAGACCGACCGCAGGGGAAAGAGGCTAACGCAGGCGGCGAGGCGAGACTCCACCAGGTGACGGGCCAGGCGATCGCCCTCGGCCTCGGAGCCAGCGGTCACCAGCACGACGCCTAGGGAGGCGGGCCCAGACTCAACGGATGTCATTACTGTAGGGGAATGCGATCGACAAACTGAGACTGGTTCAGGGTTTCGAGGGCCGAGCGATGGGTCCACCGGGTTTTGCCATGGACGGTGGCATAGAGGTAGGCGCGGGCCTCGGTCGGTAGCACCGACTCGGTAAACTCAGTGCCGTCTACTACCGCGGCCTTGAGGGAGGCCTCCCCCAGGTGGGCGCGGGTGAGGTCGGCTCTGGAGAGGTTAACGCCATCGAGAATGCCCTTCCACAGCACCGCCCCCGTGAGGTCAGCGCCGCTGAGGTTGGCCCCAACCAGGCTGACCCCCCGCATGGTGGTGTGGGCCAGGTTGGCGGAGCTGAGATCGGCATGGTCGAGGTTAGCCCCATTGAGCTTGGCTTCCCTCAGGTTGACCCCCGCTAGATTCATGTCGTGCAGGTCTACCCCATTGAGCCAGGCCCCTTCTAGATTGGTGGCATCCATGCGGGTACGCTCGAAGTCGGCTCCGCTGAGTCGGGCTCCGGTCAGGTGGGCCCAGGCAAGATTCGCCCCGCTCAGGTTGGCTCCGCGCAAATTCGCCCCGCTCAGGTTCGCCCCGCTCAGGTTCGCCCCCCGCAGATCGGCCTGGCGCAGATTAGCGTGGCACAGGTCGCACCCGCTGAGCTTGGCGTGGCGCAGGTCGGCCCGCACTAAAAAGGCTCCCCGCAGGTTGGCCTTGGTCAGATCGGCCTGCACAAGGTGGGTCTCACTCATCTTGGCAAAGCTAAGGTTGGCCCAGTTGAGGTCGGCGTAGTTGAGGTTGGCCTGGGTGAGAAAGGAGCGACTGAGGTCAGCCCCCTTGAGCATGGCGCGGCTAAGGTCGACATCGACCAGAATGTGACGACTGAAGTCAGCACCCGCCAGGTTAATGCCGGTGAAGTCGCGGTATCCGGCCTCGTAAAGCTCTAGAAAATATTGGATCTGCATAGTGCTACGGTGGCAAGCCGGGGAAGTGGCGGACTCACGGGGAGCTGTTAATGGCACGGTAGGGTCCCAAATTAGGGCAGCAGGCTATAGGTGAGTATAAAAACAGCTTCGTGGGATAGTGGTATGGATCAGGGTAAAGCAGATTAAATTAAAGAATAGAGAACATAAGTTTACGGTTCAAAATGTGTTTAATTAATTTTTAACAATTGCCTCTTGCGAGGGCTCTATAGCTTGAACCTAGCTTATTTGCTTTTTCTCAGCCTGGCAGCCTTCGTTGCTTTTGTTTGATAATTTGGTGAGAAACTTAGCACTTGACTGGGCGTTTAACGAAGTATGAATCGATTTGTTTTTTGGGGCCTTTGGCTCGGGTTTGTTCTGTATGCATTTATACTGGCACCCCCCGATCGCCCCGACACCGCCGATCTCATTCTGCGTCTCTCGACGGGCGCGTGGGACGGTATTAACCCCGCCGTGGTGGCCCTATTTAATGCCATGGGGCTTTGGCCCATGGTCTACGCGGCGGTAGCCCTGGGGGAAAGCCACGGTCAGCCGCGACGAGCCTGGCCCTTTGTGGTGGGGTCGTTTGCGGTGGGGGCCTTTGCCCTGCTGCCCTACCTGGCCCTGCGGACTCCCAATTCGGGCTTTAGTGGCCCCCTCAGCAGGCTGCTGCGCCTACTCGAGTCGCGCTGGCTGGGGGCGATGCTGGCGGCCGGGGCGATCGCCCTAGCGATCTTCGCCCTCACCCAGGGCGACTGGCCCGATTTTTGGCAGCAGTGGCAGACCAGCCGCTTCATTCACGTCATGACGCTGGATTTTTGTGCCCTTTGGCTGTTATTCCCCACCCTACTTGAGGACGACATGGCCCGTCGAGGCCTGAAAACCCCTGGGGTGATAGCCGCCGTGCTGGCGCTGCCCCTAGTCGGTGCCTGTCTATATCTAGCTCTGCGACCCGCACTCGTGGATCATCCAGCGGCTGGTGAAGTAGGCGTGGGGTAACGAAATGAAAACAATCCCCCCGTAAAACTTTACCCACCCACCCGCTCATACCAATACAGGGCAGACACACGGGTCTGCCCCTACCCGCCCCTAAACCGCCGTCGCCATTCCCTGCAACCGGCTCAGGGTCCGCTGCACCGAGGACAGCCCCTGCTGATCGCCCTGGGCCTCGAGGTAGGCGCTGGCGCGCTCCAGGTCGGCGATCGCCCGCTGCTGATCGCCCTGGCTTTGGTAGGCGGCGCTGCGGTAGCAGTAGGGCAGGGCAATGGGGTCGCCACAGGCAATGGCGTCGCTGTAGTCACGGACGGCCCCCTTGAGGTCGCCCAGCTTTTGTAGGGCACTCCCCCGGTACACGTAGGCCATGGGCAAATGGGGACTGAGGGTAATGGCCTGGGTAAAGTCGGCGATCGCAGCGGCGTAGCGGCGCTGTTCTAGACGTAGCCAGCCCCGGTTGCTGTGTGGGGCCAGCAGGCGCGGGTTTTGCAGGATCGCCTCGCTCAGGTCGGCCTCGGCGGCATCCCCCTGATTGAGCTCGAGCTGGGCCACCCCCCGGTTGTTCAGAGCAATGGCGTGGTCGGGCTGGAGAGCGATCACCTGGCTGTAGTCGCTGATGGCCCCGGGCTGGTCCCGCAGGTCGTGGCGGGTGGTGCCCCGGTTAAAGAAGGCCGTTACATCCCCTGGGGGAATCGTCGGGTTGTGGAAGCGCTGGATCAGGGCCTGCACGACGCTGGGTTCGGCGGTGCGCAGCTTGGCCTCTAGCTCGGGAATGGCGGCACTCTGGGTGGGCAACGCCTTGAGGCTGACAATGGCATAGGTTTGGTCGGCTGCCGCCGTGCTGCCGCTGTCGCAGACCAGGTAGCTCTCGGCGGTGCCCATAATTCTGAACTTAAAGCGATCGGGGTAGCTTTCCCGCAGGGGCAAGAGCTGATTGAGGGCTGTCTTGAGCAACTGGAGTTGGCTCGACTCGGTGCCCCAGCGCTGGCTAATCCGCCAGGCGAGGCGGCCATCCTGCTGGTCGCCCCGGTGGCACCAGCCAATTTCGAGCTGCCCACCCCGCTCAAGCAGCTGGCTAAACTGCTCGAGTAAACCATCGTCAATGGTGACGTAGCTAGCCCAGGGCCACACCAACAGCACCCGCCGCTGGGCGGTCTGGAGGGCCTGACTGAGGGCCTGGCGGCTGGCCAGGGTCTGGGGTTCGGTGGTGGCGGTCACGGGGAGGTCAATAATCCAGTCGGGCTGGCTTTGGGCCGGACTCTGGGCCGGGCTCTGGGCCGGGCTCTGGCCCTGGGCCGGTGGCGCTTGATTTAAGCGTTGGAGGCTGGCCTCGGTTTGCTTGAGCCGCTGGGCCAGTTGCACCAGGGCCTTGCGGTTAGCGGTGGCTGCGGGCACCGTGGACAGATGCTCGGTCAGGTGCTGCTGCCGATCCGAGAGCGATCGCGTCACCCCCTCCAGCTGCGACACCTGAGCCCTAACCTGCCCCAGGTACTGCGACACCACCTGTTGAACATGCTCTTGGGTGTGGCCCGCCGTAGCCTGGCGGTTGACCTGCTGCTGGAGAGTTTGCACCTCCGTGGCCAGCCGTTCCAGCTCGGTGGTGCTGGGCGGGGGTACCGTGGCGGGCATGCCGCTCACTGTACCGACCGGAATTTTGGTCAGCGCCTGCTCCAGACGGGACTGCTGGCGAGTAATGTCTTTGACATGATCCACCAGTTGGCTAAATTCGGCCTGGGGCACTAGGCGGGCGATCGCCTTTACCACCTCTCCCAGCTCGGCCCGAAAGCGATCGGCGCTGGCCCCATGGGGGAGATCTTGCCAGCGGCGCTCCATCTGACCCACGGCATCCTGGAGCTGGGTGATTAGGGTACGGGTTTCTGCCCGCAGGTTGTCGAGGCTGACCTGGGCCTGCATGAGGTCAGTCTTAACGTGGGAAAGCTTGGTTTCATTGGTCTCCACCCTAGCGGTGGTGGGCAGGCGCTGCATATAGCTGGAGATGTTGTCAACGTTGGCCTGGGTCGACGCCGCCTGATCTTGCAGCTGGGCGATTTGCCGATTGATGTGGCTCAGGTCCGGCGTTTGGAGGTCTGCTTGGGCGGTCACGACCTCCTGGACCTGCCGATTGACCTGGGTCCGCAGATCTCGCATTTCCTTGGAGAAGCGGATGAAGGAATGGTTGTTGCGATCCATCACCGCCCGCTGAAAGTTGGTAAGCGCCTCGGGCGAGGGCAACGCGGTCACCTGCTTACTGAGATTGGTGAGGCGATGGCTATTTTGACGATGCTGGCGGATGAGTTTTTCTTGGGTCTCTTCGAGCTGCTGCTCGACCCGGTTGCGATTGAATAGCCCGACCGCCGCCAGCACCGTGAGTGGGGCCGAAGCCAAAGCGATGTTTTGAGCGGCAATGGAGGCCACAGCCCCAACGCCAGAACCTACGACCAGAGCGCGTTCGGCCCGGGTTAACCAATGATTATCAGCCACGTGTCCCTATGTCCCCTGATGTGATTTAAGTGTTAGTAGTGCGGTGTTCAGTAGTGCGATGACTGAGGGGGCTTCAGGGGGGCTACGCCGCTACTGCTTACCATTCTTCGCGGGGCGATCGCGCCATCAGGATATTTTTCCAAAAAAGGCGCCAATGGGGCAATGACGATGGGACTATATAAAGGGAATTGAGGCGGCACTGAGGGGATAGGGGTAGAGAAAACATTATTGATGTTTATCAATCAGTAATGAAAAACAAATTGCATCTAATCAATTCACCCCTTTCTTTTTGCGCCAGCGATTGGCTAAACTCTATTTCAAATAGGTCTAAGTCTATCCTGTTGTATTATGGATTGACATAAGTCAATCAGGCGTCGGCACCTTGGGACTGTGTGAGATCCATCGCCGTTGCCCGCCTAGCACCGATTTCAGTCTCCTGTTTGC
>JAIXUR010000106.1 GCA_027483425.1 Cyanobacteriota bacterium
GGTGGAATCGACCCGACCAACGCCACGCCATGGGTTTGCAGGTGGAAGAGGGCCGATAGCCCAATGGTCAGCACCACCGCAATCACCGGAGCGGGCACCTGGGGCAAGACTCGGGGTAGGCCCAGCAAAAGGGCGATCGTCCCTAGCCCGACGGCCAAGGTCAGCGGGTGGGTATGGCCTAGGCCCGTCGCCACGGCGGTGAGGTTGCCCACAAAACCAGATCCCCCGGCAATGCCTAAAATTTTGGGTACCTGACTGGCAAAAATGACGATCCCAATGCCGGCCTTAAACCCCGTCAGTACGGGTAACGAGATAAAGTTTGCCAGAAAACCGAGGCGAAACAGACCCCCCAGCAGCAGCAAGGCCCCCACCATCAACGCCAGGGTAGAGGCCAGGCCCATCAAGGCGTCCGGCTGGGCTTTGGCCAAGGGCTCTAGGGCCGAGGCGGTGAGAATGGCGATGGTGGAGGTGGTGCTAACGCTCAAGGGGCGGGAGGTGCCGAACAGGGCATAGACCAGCATCGGCACCAGGGCCGTGTAGAGGCCGACCTGCACTGGCAAGCCCGCGATCGCCCCATAGGCCATGGCCTGGGGAATGACCACCGCTGCCGCCGTTAAACCAGCGACACCATCGACCTGCCACCACTGGCGGGCATAGCCAGGTAACCAGGCGGCGATGGGCAAAAACCTCTGGAGGGGGCTGTGGGGCGATCGCATAGGGCTCCTCATAGGTAGACCAAGTCTGACAACAAAAATACCGAAGAATGTGGCCTCCTCCCCAGGGCGCAGGCCCTGCGCCCCTGCCAGAGGGTATCTTCTTTCCCAGAGATCCCTACACCACGAACTATCAGGGTATCAACTCCTGACTCCTGACTCCTGACTCCTGTCTCCTGTCTCCTCTCCCCTTAACTGCCAAGAATATTAATAGCGCGGGATACAACCACGAGAATGGTCATCAAAGAGATACTGCTTTCGAGCATCATCAACAGCTTGGCGCGGGGCGTCAGGGGCAGGGCATCGGTGGGGCTGAAGGCCGTTGCGGTGGTGTACCCCAAAAACAGGTAGTCGACAAATATGGGGAGCCAGTCAGGGAACCCGTCTGCGGCCATCGCATCTTGGGGAAAGCCCCAATCGGGCCGCCGATCGCGGCGATGAACCCGTCCTCCAGGGCCGCCGCGATCGCACTGCCAGTACAGCAGCGAGAAGGTGAGCACATTGGTCACCCACACGGCAATGCTAGAGGTGAGCAGTTCTAGGCCATCCAAGACCTTAGATGAACGGATCATCTCGTGAATGAGATAGACCAAACTCACGACCGTCGCGCTGCCTACCACCAGGCAGAAGAGCAGCGTCACCACCCGCTCAACCCGGAGCGATCGCATCGTTGCGCCCGTTAGCGGCACGGCGGCGATCGCCGCCAGCACCGTAATGCCGGGAATGTAGGGCACCCAAACAGGGCCAAACCTGACCCGATCGGGCAACACCGTCAGCAGCACTAGCACGACGAGAATCGTTAGGGCAACGGGCCAGCGAGGTTCAATGGGGTGGGCTAGGGCAGGTTGTTTCATGGGTCGTGTCCGGGTTGGAGGGGTAATCCCCCAGGGAGGTGGATCACCAGCGTAGCCCCACTTGGGGTCGACCGGCCTGGCCTACTGTCCCGATGGGCTTGGCCCATCGACGGATGCTGGCACCGGGGGCGGGGAGGCCCGGTTGGGTTTGTAGGGCTCCATCACATCCTTAACGGTACTGGCGATCGGCACGGCCAGCACAACCCCCAACACCCCGGCAACCTTAGCCCCCACCAGCACGGCCATGACCACCCAGACCGGGTGCACCCCGGTCAAATGCCCCATCAACCGGGGGGCAATGCCATTTTCAATCACCTGATCGACCACCGTCGCGATCGCCAGGACGGTGAGCCCCAGCCCAATGCCCTTAAGCGACAGGAGCACCGTGGTCAGGGCAATGCCCAGGGTGCCGCCGTAGGGAAACAGCGCCATCGAGCCAATCAATACCCCAAATAGAAACCCGTAGGGAATCCGAAATAGGGTTAGGGCCAGCGCCAGAACGGTGCCTAGCAGCAGGGCAATGGTGCCCTGGCCAATAAAGTAGTTGCGAAAGCTGCGGGGGAGGGCAGTTTGCAACCGTTGACCCAGCGCCAGGGGCAACCAGGCCAAAATGCCCTGCCACAGATTGTCTCCCTTCAGCAGCAGATAGACGATCACCACCACGATCAGAAAGAATTCAAAAATGCCGCCGATCGCGGCTTCTAGCCAGGTGGGCAGGCGCGTGGCGATCGTCTGCATACCTGACGAAAGCTGACCGCTCAGCTGGGTTTCTAGCCCACTGAGATTCAGGGGAATGCCCAGACTTTGCATCCAACCATGGAGGGTTTGAATCTGCTGCTGGGCGGATTTTTCCCAGGCCGGAAAGTCGTTGACCAGAGCCTGCGCCTGCTGAGACAAAATCGGCACCAGGGTGATGCCCAAAAAGCCCAGCACAAGCAGGGAGGCCACCACGGTGATCACCATGGCGGGGGCCCGTTTCATGCCATAGCGCTCTAGCCACCGCAGCGGGTAATTGAGCAGAAAGGCCACTACTGCCCCCACGATCAGCACCGTCAGCGGGGTTTTGAAATACTCCAGCAGCCGGAGCAGCACCCAGCCATTTAAAACCAGTAGGGGCAAACTGAGCCGCAACGTCAGCCATTGCAGCAGCCTGAGGGTTAGTCGTGGAGAACCCATGGGAAGATCCCTAGTAGAGCACAGCCCGCCGGTAGGTTCGTCGCGCCACCCCAGCATAGGAGACGGGGGTCAGCGGCATACCAATGATGTCAATCAGCACCGACACGTCACTCCCGTGGGCTGGAATGTCGCCACTAATCACCTCAATGGTGTAGGTTAAACGGCTATCTTCCAGCACCGGATCTTTGAGCACCACGACAACTTGCTTCAGGGTGTCGCCTTCCAAAATGGAGAGGTCGGCATTGGGTGGATCGGACAAAAAGCTATCCTGGCCGGTACTCCAGAAGGGAATAAAGGCTTCGGTTTCCATGGTTCCGGCAATGCGTTCGGGGCGATCGCTAAAAAACAGCGTTACCGGACTCACCCCAATCAGCGTCAGCTTCTTCGTGGCGGCATCGTAGACCATGTCGGTCGAGGTTTGCACAAACAGGAAATCGGCTTGGCCAGTGCCTGCGGTTGAGGATGGACTGGGTGATGGGCTGGTCTGGGCCAGCGCTTTTTTGAGGGGAAACAGGGAGGCAGCCAAGGCTGAGAGGGCAATAAACGTCCGTCGTTTAGTCATTGAATCATCTCCAGGAAAGGGAATGAGCAGTTAAGAGGGCCGGGGGATCCTTAATAAGGATGGCAACGCTCCAAAATAAGTCTATACATAAACAAGTAAGTAGGAGGTTAACTACCCCCTACTTACTATCAAAGACCATACTTCTGAGCAACTTGCCCAGCACATAAGCCCTAGGAAACGATGCTGCCGATCTCTACATAGGTTTCGCCGTCGGTCAGCAGGATTACCCCATCCCATTCGACGAAATACCAGCGATCGCCATCGTATTCGATGTAATAGTAGCCAACGGCAGAATCATACTCGATGGCAAAGACTTCATCGTTAACGGTGACGCCGCTTTTTTCATTGAAGCAGGCCGTGTCTGCGGTGACATAGTCCACATTGGCATTAGCGGTGGGGAGGACATCTACCTCTGTGTCGCAGGTGGTCTGGGCCAACAGAGAAGAGCCTTCAACCCCAGCAAAAGACTGCGCCGGGGTTGCACCGTAGGCGACCCCAGCACTCAGCATGGCGGCACTTGAGAAAACGATTGCTAGTTGCTTCAACATTGATGTAACCAGTAAAATTCCATAATTAACTGAATGTATATTCTAACGCATTTGAATCAGTCATAACCATTTATTAATCTTTCAAATAACTGTCGAAACTTGGATGCGAAA
>JAIXUR010000612.1 GCA_027483425.1 Cyanobacteriota bacterium
AGGCTTGGCTTTCAGCAGTTTTGAGGCAAGATTGCTGAATTCCTTGACTGGAAAGGCCTTCAATGATCTTGGGACTTATTCCCAGACAACTCTGTTATGTGATTGATAATATATCAATGATTCAGTTATGGCGGTGAAGCGGGTGAAAATATTGGCTCCACGATTAAACTCCTTGCCTTACCAGTTTTTGGTGATGGGGATTTTAGGGATGACCTTTTGGCAGGCTGCACCTAGCTTGGCGGCCACTGGTTTGCCCTCATTACAGCGTCCAGCGGTGCATAGCCTGACAGCTCAGACTGTGCCATCAGTGGATGAGAGCTACACCCTTGGGGCAGGAGACTCGCTTCAAGTGACTGTTTTTATGGCAGACCAGTACAGTGGCAGCTATGAGGTGTTGGTAGATGGCTCCTTAAACCTGCCAGGGGCCGGCTCGGTGATGGTTGATGGCTTAACCCTGGAAGACGCGACTACAGCCGTCAGCAACGCCTACGCCAACCGACTACGACGCCCTATTGTGACCCTTTCGCTGGTTGCGCCCCGGCCTTTACGTATTGGCGTAGGTGGAGAGGTCTCTCGGCCAGGTGCTTACACCCTGAGTCGAGAAGGCACTCAGTTTCCGACCTTGATCAGCGCCCTAGAACTGGCTGGAGGCGTAACCCAACTGGCAGATATTAGACAGGTACAGATTCAACGCTCGGGCCAATTTGGCGTCAGCCAGACAATTACCGTAGATCTTTGGCAATTTTTGCAAACGGGTAACACAGGCTACGATCTCACCCTACGGGATGGGGACTCTATTTTGATACCCACAGTGGAGGAGTTCGACCGCATCCAGTCCGCACAAACAACTACTGCCAGTTTTGCTTCAAACGAGAGTCGACCACTCAATGTGGCAGTTGTCGGGGAAGTGTTTCGTCCTGGGCCCTATACGGTGACGGGGACCGCGCAGACAACGAGTGCTGGTCTTCAGGGAGAGGCCAGCACTTCTACAGTGTTACCAACGGTCACTCGGGCAATTCAGATCGCTGGGGGTATTAGGCCTGATGCTGACGTTAGAGAGGTCGAGGTGTATAGGCGTACCCGTAGTGGAACTCGCCAGGTCATTGCTGTGGATCTGTGGAATCTCCTGCAAACTGGGGATTTAAGTGAAGATATTGTGCTTCAGGAGGGAGATACGGTTTATGTTCCTACCGCTATGACCCTGGCACCAGGTGAAGTGGCGGAACTAGCCGCCGCCAGCTTCTCACCTAATTCTATTCGGATTAATGTGGTGGGAGAGGTGAATCGGCCTGGGCTGGTAGAAGTACCGCCGAACACTCCCTTGAATCAAGGAATCCTGGCTGCTGGGGGGTTTAACAACCGGGCTAGGGAAGCTGATGTCCAGTTAATCCGTCTGAATCCCGATGGTACGGTTAGCCGTCGCTCTTTACCCGTTGATTTTGCCGTAGGAATCGATGAGGCCAGTAACCCTAGCCTGAGAAATAATGATGTCATTATTATCAATCCTTCAACTGCAGCTAATGTGGGCGATGCGTTAGAAACTGTTGTGACCCCGTTAGGCCGAGCCTTAACGTTGTTTACGATTCCAGCTACGTTGCTGCAGCTATTCCAATGAGTTAACTATGGCTCTTTCAGTAATGTTTGCTATGTTTCCCTACTATGACTTCTGACTCATCTCTACCCGTACTCAAACAGCATATTGAGGAAGACTCCGAAGGCGGGTTACAGCTCGGTAAGTTTTTGGGAGCTTTACGCCGTCAGGTCTTGGTGATTGTTGGGGTCACAACTCTGACGGCTTCTGCCGCGGTTTTCAAAGCTATCACTGACACCCCTGTGTACACTAGTGGCTTTGAGCTTCTGACCAATCCGGTCAGCCTGGAAACTACAATTGTTTCTTCTGTATCGCCGGGGCAGCAGGATCAGGCGGAGCTGCTTCAAGTTGCCCTCGATGAGACCAAGCTGAAGGTACTGACGAGCCCTCGGGTATTGACCCCAGTGGTAGAAGATCTTCAGCTTGAGTTCCCAGATATAAGGTACTCAGAAGTCTACAAAAATCTGAACCTTAAAATTTCTCCCACAGGCGATACTTTGCTTGTCACCTATAAGTCTGTAGACAAGGTTAAGGTGGCGGCAGTGCTAGAGCGCCTGGCAGAAGCCTATCTAGCCTTTGGCCTGGAGGATCGCCAGCGAGATTTACAGCGAGGCATTGACTTTGTAGACGAGCAGCTGCCTACCTTTCAACAGCGGGTAGAGCGAGCTGAATCTGAGCTTGAAAACCTGCGTCGCTCGGCAAAATTATTGGATCCAACTAGTCAGGGGGCTCAGCTGACCCAGCAAATTGGTCAATTTACCCAAGAGTATCTAGTTTTGCAGCTAGAGCTGCAGGAAATGGAGAAGACCTACCAGGATTTACAGCAAGAACTGTCAAACAACCGAGATTTAGCCGCATCTCAGACTTTGGTAGACAATGAAAACTACCAAGATTTATTAGGACGATTAATCGATATTGACAGTCGATTATCTGCCGAATCGGCTCTCTATCTTGATGAAAGTCCTGAAATCGGGGTGATTGAGGATCAGCGAGAGAACCTGCTGCCGCTGCTGGAGCGGGAAGGCGAGCGGGTAATGCGGCAGCTAGCTAACCACATTGGCGAGCTACAGGTGCGCGAACAAGGATTGCGAACTACGATTGCTGATCTTGATCAGCAGCTAGACTCTCTTGTATCCACGACCCGTGAATACAACGCGATTCAGCGTGAAATTCAATTTGCTACCAATAATCTGGATCAGTTTCTATCTCAACGCGAAACTCTGCGTATTGATGCAGCTCAGCGACAAAGTCCATGGGAACTGCTTGCTCCTATTCCTTCTCCCAGCGCAAACGCAGCCGATGCTAAACGAAATTTGATTCTAGGCACAGTGTTGGGGCTTCTGTTAGGCTCAGGGGCGGCGCTGATCCTCGATCGCTTCAGCGGCAAGCTCTATTCCATTGATGAACTGAAAGCCGCCACGGGTCTTCCTATCCTGGGTACTATTCCCCTCGATCCACTGATGGAGGCTGACAGCCTATGGTTACAGCAGCTGCAACAGATGACTGTGGCTCAAGGCTTGCCCAATTTTTCGCGAGAAGACTGGCCCCAGCCGATGAAGATGCCATTTTTTGAGTCTTTTCGATCGCTCTATACCACCCTTAAGCTCAGCAACCCCGATCGGCCCTACAAGACCATCGCTATTAGCTCGGTTGCTCCAGATGCGGGTAAAACCACGATCAGCTTTTATTTAGCCTTAGCAGCAGCCAGCATGGGCCAACGGGTTTTGGTCGTCGACGCCGACTTACGTCGCCCTAGCCTGCATCGCTATGGCGACCTTGGCAATGAAATCGGATTAACGAATTTGGTTGGTGAAGGTCTGGATGTTGAAAAACTGGTGCAGCCCCTTTCCTTTGAGCCCAATCTTTGGATGTTGACGGCGGGAACATTACCTCCTGATCCAACAAAAATTATCTCGTCTGCGGCGATGGAAAAATTTGTTCATTGGGCCGCCGAGAAATTTGATTTGGTTATTTACGATACCCCACCGATGTTAGGATTTGCGGATTCCTATTTGATGGCCGCCCATACTGATGGGCTGCTGCTAGTGGCCAATCTGAACGATCTAAAACGAACGCAGCTTGACAGCGTGCTCGATCAATTGAGAATGACAACGAGTTCAGTGATCGGCTTGGTGGCTAATGCTGTTAATGAGGATGTTGCTATCGACTACAGCTATTACGAGAGCTATCAAACCTCCCCGCTACACCCTGAAGGGTTAGGAAAGATGGCTAAACGGATTCCCTTTAGCAAGAAGTTGCCAGCTCTTCTCGGCAAGAAAGGCTGGCGTCAATAAAATTCGAAATTTGGGATATGCCGCTTTGAAAAGCCTTTGCTATAGTTGGGGCATCCTCAAGAAGTACATTTGATCTGATCGCCCCGTGCATAGCCCCCTAACAGCGGTTCTTCCATCTCCCACCTCCTTGCCGTCCCGCCCCTTTCTCAAGTGGGCCGGGGGTAAGGGGCGCTTGATTAGCCAGTACGAGCCGTTTTTACCGGACACCATCGACACCTACTATGAGCCGTTTTTGGGGGGTGGGGCGGTGTTCTTTCACCTGGCGGGGCGGGCTCAACGGGCCGTACTGGGGGATATTAACCCGGAGCTGGTCAACGTGTACTGCTGTGTGCGCGACCAGGTGGAGCTGCTGATTCGCCACCTGTGGGATCATCAGCGGCGTCACAGCCCCGACTACTACTATCAGGTGCGGCAGCGGCAGGGCTTGCGATCGCCCATTGAACGCGCCGCCCGGCTGATTTACCTCAACAAAACCTGCTACAACGGCCTCTACCGCGAAAATTCCCAGGGTCACTTTAACGTGCCGGTGGGTCGTTACAAAAATCCAACCATCTGCGATCCCACCCTGCTGCGGGCGGCCTCGGCGGCTCTGCAAATCGCTGAGATTCATACCTTTTCCTTTGAAACGCTGCGATCGCAGTCGTTCTCGGCCCGCGACTTTGTGTACTTTGACCCGCCCTACCACCCGATTAGCGCCACCAGTCGCTTTACGGGCTACAGCCGCTATGGCTTTACGGGCGACGACCAAAAGCGCCTGGCGGCGGTGTTTCGCACCCTGGCGACGGCGGGGCCGCGGGTGATGCTGTCTAACTCCGACTGCGAGCTGATTCGCGAGTTATACCAGGGGTTTACGATTCATCCGATGTTGGCGGCCCGGGCGATCAACTCCCGCGCCGGGTGCCGGGGCAAAATTGGTGAGCTTTTGATTACCGGTTCACCGGGCTGAAGGACGGATGCCGGATGCTTAGAAATCGGCTATGAGATGGATATCACGCCACGCGATGCCGAGGTTAACCCTGTGACTACGCCCCCCAATGCCCATGCCGAATCGACCGATCACGCCCGCGACACCTTTCAGGCGGTGACCCAGGTGATGCAGGCGATCGTGGCGGTTCTAGATACCGCCACCGCCAGCACCGGTAATACCGTTGTATCGTCACTGCAGCCCTTTCTAGAACCCATTGCTGCTACCGTGGGGGCTGTGGTCGGTCCCATTGCCACCCTGCCCTTGATTCAGTACGCCACGGCGCTGCCGGGCATGAAGTGGCTGCTGGCGGCCCTGGGCCAGGTGAGTGTAGAGTCGGTGCGATCGCAGGTGGATGAGCTGCGATCGCAGTACCCCCAGGACAACCAGCGCGCCCTGGCCCAGCGGGTGATGGCCGAAACCGCCATCAAGGCGGCAGGGGTAGGTCTGGCCACCAATTTTGTGCCGCCCGTGGCCTTTGCGTTGACCCTGGTGGATATTGGCGCGATCGCCGCCCTCCAGGCCAACATGATCTATCGCATTGCCGCCATCTACGGCTACTCCCCCACCGATCACGATCGCCGGGGCGAGGTGCTGGCGATTTGGTTCCTGTCGTCGTCGACCGCTGGCATGGTCAAGGCAGGCCTCAGCGCGGTAGAGCTAATCCCCGGCTTGGGGGCCGTGCTGGGGATTGCTACGGATGCCAGCCTGATCTACAGCGTTGGCTACTTTGCCTGCCGCTACTACGAAACCAAGCGATCGGCTCCCACGGAGATCACTATTTAGCGCGGTGGAGCAATACTCTTGGCGATCGCCCCATAGGTTGCTAGCATAGGGCCATATATCAAGACTGATATAAATGGATGCTGATGATAAACCCTTGGTCTGGCTGTATGGCCAAGTCAAGACTCCGCCCTTTAGCCAAGCGGCACGGCTGGAAGCAGGATTTTTGCTCAGAAGGCTTCAGCAAGGAGAAGCGTTGTCATTGCCGCAGTCACGTCCTATGCCGGGTATTGGGGCGCGTTGCCATGAACTTAGAATTCGCGATGCTGAGCAAAATTGGCGAATTATTTACCGCATAGACGATGATGCCATCCTCATTTTGGAGGTTTTTAGCAAAAAATCTCAAACTACGCCAAAGCCAGTTATTGAGATTTGTCAGCAGCGTCTTAAGCAATATGACCGAGATAGACAGGGGTAAACAGGAGGCTATCGATGGATCAGGCAACGCGTAAGCAACTGGCTAAGAAGGGGTGGCAGGTGGGTACGGTGTCTGACTTTTTAGACCTCAGTCCAGAGGAGGCGACTCTGATTGAAATCAAGCTAGCGCTTAGTCGTGCGCTAAAGGAACGGCGGCAGCAAAACATGACTCAGGCTGAGTTGGCTGAGAAAATGCACTCCAGCCAACCTCGCATTGCCAAGGCCGAAAATGGAGATGCGTCGGTCTCGATAGAATTGCTGTTGCGGGCGATTTTGGCTACCGGGGCGTCTCCCCAGGAGATTGGTCGGGTGATTGGGGCGATCGGTTGCCCTTAAAGGGCTTGCCAGGCAAGGCTTTCAGCTAGCCATCATCTGTTAGCAGGCCAGTGCCCAGCATGGCAAGATCGGCGTCAAGTTCCTCCTCGTCGTAGCTGCGGTCAATCCCCTCTTGGCCTAGGAGACTGTGGAAGTCCCATTTACTCAAGCTAGACAGCTCACGAGCCTTACCAAAGGAAAGCAGCCCCTTTTGGTAGAGGCGAATGGCAAGTTCTCGCTGAATGCGGGCTAGCCGCTCGTCGGGGGGAAGGCGTAGCGCGTCGGCCAGGTCGCTGGGAATTTCTAGGGTGAGTTTGCTCATGATGTTGTATGGGCCAACTTGAAGGACTGTAGGTATAGAGACAGTGAGAATTAATGGTCTGTGCTGAGGATGTTGCGGCTAAACCTTCCCCTACCCCAACAGCCCAAACAAGCCATCGTCAATCTCGTAGCCCAACATTTGGGTCATAAACTTGAGCCGGGTGTACTGGGTGATGCCCTGGGATTTTTGCCAGGCGGCGATCGCAAAAATCTTCGCCATCATAAAAATCTCCAGCCCCTCGGGGTTGTAGCGAATGCCCTCCGTGGGGCTGAACTGGTGGGGCACCAGCATGGCGGCGTAGCGCCCCAGTTCGCCCGCTTCCCAGTCGAGCACCAGGGGCAGCCAGGGGTAAACGGTATCGAGGCGAATAAACCACAGACGCACCTCCGGCAGCTCTGAGAGCTCTCTGGGGTCAGTGGGGTCGCGGCTGATGTCAATGACAAAGCGCAGCGCGGTCTCCCCATTCAGCACCTTACCCGCCGCCAGTAACGGCTCAACCACCGCCAGGGCCGGGGTCAGATCCAGCGTTTGTAGGTGAGACTCGTGCAGGGTAATGGTGTAGGCCATGGGTCGGGGCAGCCGCTAGGTAACAAAATCTATAGCCCATTGTGGCAGAGGGTGGCCCCCTCCCATCTGCTCGCTCACCTCAGAAATTTTGACTCCCTGGCCATCCTGGCGTAGCCAGGGGGGTAAGGCCGTGCGATCATAGATATCGCTTTTGGGGATGCGGTCTGCCAGGCGGTTCCTAAAATTAGGTTGTGCCCTTTACTCCGCCAGTCCCATGTCTGAATCTTCTCTGCGCGTCTGCATTATCTTGGGCACTCGGCCCGAGGCCATCAAGCTGGCCCCGGTGATTCGCGCCTTTCAGCAAGACCCAGACATCGACACCCAGGTGGTGCTGACCGGCCAGCACCGTGAAATGGTCGATCAGGTCATGGCATTGTTTGACCTGAAGGCCGATGCTGACCTGGCCATTATGCAACCCCAGCAGACCCTGACCGATATCAGCTGCCGTAGTTTGCAGGGGTTAGAAGCTTACTTTCAGGCTCAGCGGCCGGATGTGGTGATTGTGCAGGGCGATACGACCACGGCCTTTGCCGCGGCCCTGGCGGCCTTTTACCAAAAGATTCCGGTGGGCCATGTGGAGGCCGGTCTGCGCACGGACAACATCTACAGTCCCTATCCCGAGGAGGCGAATCGGCGGCTGGTGTCCCAGCTGACGACCCTGCATTTTGCCCCCACCACCACCGCCCTAGGACACCTCAAGGCCTCCGGCGTGGTGGGCGAGATTCACCAGACCGGCAATACCGTGATTGACGCGCTGCTGACGGTGGCGGGCCAGCACCCCGACTGCCCGATCGACGGCCTCGATTGGGAGAGCCACCGGGTGCTGCTCGCTACGGTACACCGCCGCGAAAACTGGGGTGAGCCCCTGGGCGAGATTGCCGCTGGGTTCTTAACGGTGCTGAATGATCAGCCCGATACGGCGCTGCTGCTGCCCCTGCACCGCAACCCGGTGGTGCGTGACCCCCTGACCCGGCTGCTGGGCGATCATCCTCGGGTGTTTTTGACGGAGCCCCTTGACTACCGCTGCCTGGTGGGGGCGATGGGCCGCTGCCACCTGCTGCTCACCGACTCGGGGGGGCTCCAGGAAGAGGCCCCTGGCCTGGGTAAGCCGGTGCTGGTGCTGCGCGATACCACCGAGCGCCCGGAAGCCATGGAGGCGGGCACCGCCCGGCTGATTGGCACCAGCGCCGAGGCGATTAGCCGTAACGCGATCGAGTTGTTAACGCAACCAGCGGCCTACGAGGCCATGGCCAGGGCCGTGAACCCCTTTGGCGATGGCCATGCTTCCGAGCGCATCTTAGCGATCACGAAGGCTTACTTTGCCAAAAAGACGGATACCTGAGCGGCAGGGCGGTTCCAGATCTACGTCATGAAAGCATGACAAGGCAATGGCATGACTGGGACGTCACTGGCCTGGTTTCGGCTCAGATTGAGGCGCGATTGAGCCCTTGGCCCCACCGCCTAGATTACTCTGACCGATTGAGCAGAGGGATCTTAGGTAATTCTCTGACGAATGCCCAACGCTGATCCGGTGACTAAGGTCACAGACTGTCCTCCGCAGAATCACGGCCTAAACGTGGACTATGCCTGATAATTTAGGGCGTGTCCCACTTCACGGAAACTTGATACAGCTACATTAGAACTTAACCGCTGGTCATCTATCCAGAGATATGCCTCCTGAACCCTCGTCAGAAACGCAGCAGTTTAACCACGATGTACAGTTCCTGCTCAAACCTAAGAACCCCCACGCGCGATCGCTACTAGCGTTCATTCAGCGCACAATCAGGCAGTTTGAGCTGCAAGGCTACGTCACCGAAGTCGATATCTTTGTGGAGGCCTATCTGCGGGGAGTGAAGTACACCCAGCAACACCAGGAAGAAATTCGCCAGCCCAAGGCCTGGATGCGGCGCACCGCCTACAACATTATTCGCGAGTGGAAGCGCGATCGCCAGCACTATTCAGCCGTGGCCTTTGATGAACTGATGGGCCAGGGGGCGGCGATGGCAGAGGCTGCCTCGTCCCCCAGTATCGATGAGGACGTTATCGATCAGGCTCTAGAAGCGGTACAAACGGCTCTGGAGGGGCTTTCGCCGGGCGATCGCAACCTGATTCAGTGGCAGCTGATTGAGGGGCTCACCTGGCAGCAGGTGCAGGTTCGACTCCTAGAGCAAGGGGAAGACCCGATCTCCCTGGCCACCCTACGTAAGCGAGGACAGCGCGCCCTGGAGCGTCTCAGGCGAGCCTACCATGTCGCCAATGGCGAACCCGGCTCCCCTGAACTGGACGATGATCTATCCGATCATCCTGAGTAGCAGCGGGCTGTTAGCAACGAGCCCACCGGGCATAATAAATAGGATCGAGGGGTAAACTGAGTTGAATCCCATTAACATGGATCCTTATAAAAGGCAGAGACCTGACCATGATCTGGGTTCGGCCCCAGGGGTGCCCTACAACTATTTATCGCCATCCGAACTTTGTGAACCGCTAGGATTACATGGTCAACACCGCTAGCCCATCCGATGTCCGATTGCAGGCTGGTGCCGGAGAGAGTCCACAGCGCCAGTTAACCCCTGTAGACCAGTCCTTTACGCTGAGATTTTGGGGGGTGCGGGGCAACGTTCCAGCCCCAGGGCCAGACACGGTGCGCTACGGCGGCAATACGGCCTGTGTCGAGGTACTCGTGGGCGGTCAGCGTTTGATCTTTGACGGCGGTACTGGGCTGCGGATGCTGGGTCACCATCTGACTGGGCAGGGGCAGCCGGTCAAGGCCCACCTGTTTTTCACCCACACCCACTGGGATCGGATCCAGGGGTTTCCGTTTTTTGCCCCTGCCTTTGATCCATCCACCAGCCTCGATATTTATGGAGCTCCAGCTCTCAACGGGGCCTCCATCAAGCAGTGCCTCATGGATCAAATGCTGCGGCCCAACTTTTTTAAGCCTTTGCAGACCATGGCGGCTACCATGGCGTTTCACAACATTGCCGCCGGGGATACCCTCGCCCTGGGGGACGTGGTGGTAGAACCCTGGAGCCTGAATCGTAAAACCAGCGCCCTAGGCTACCGGGTCAGTTGGCAAGACCAGGTTTTGGTCTACGCCACCGATACTGATCCGACCCAAGCTAGGGTAGACCCTAACCTGCTGCTGCTGGCCGATGGGGCCGATGTGCTGATTTTGGACGGCACCTACGCCGATGCCGCCTACTCAGACCCCGAGGGCAATGGACTGACGCCGTGGCAATTGGGCATTGAGGTCGCTGAAGCGAGCCAGGTCAAACACCTTGTGCTATTTCACCACAACCCATGCCACAGCGATGACCAGCTCGACCAGATGGAGCATCAGGTACAGGCCAGGTTTGCCAATACCAACCTAGCTTGGGAAGGTATGACCGTAGACCTAACAGCTTAACTCCCGCTGTCAGGAGCTAATGGTTTAGGAACTGATGGTTCAGGTGGGCTGGAGCAAGTCTCCCCGCACCCAGCCAGTGGTGCCCTGGTAGGTGACTTGGTACCAGATAAAGCCATCCTCTGGGTTGCCGACGCGATCGATCACCTCTACCACGGCGCGACGGGGAGCCGTGCCGATAATGGCACTGCCCAGGCGCGGGGCCGAGCGCAGGCGAGCCGCCTCGGCAGAGAGCACAAGGGCGGGGGTGCCGGGGGCAAAGTTGTTGCCCCGAAAGTCGATAGAGCCGGTGGGCACGCCCACCACAGCATTAAAGCCAGACTCCTTCAACACCACTGTGCCATTGGGAGCCATAATCTCTAGCTCGGTTTCGCCCATGACATTGATGCGGGCAATGCGCTCGGCTTCGCCCTGGTCAGCTTTGTAAACGGTCTGGTCGCGGGTACTGGGGGCAAGTTGGGCCGGTATGCCCTGGGCTTCAACGACGTCGGTGGTCTTGTTGTAGAGGTTCATAAACAGGTTGGCACCGCTGCGATAGATGCGCACCGCCATTGACTCAGTTTCAAAAAACAAGACCGTTTCAACAATGCTCTCCTGGGCCATCCAGGTGGTGGGCACTGGCGACGGCGTGGATGGCCCAGACGCCGCTTCGGCAGCCAGGGCGGGAGGGGCCGTCAGCAGCGCCAAGGGGGCTAGCCACAGACAAACGCGTTGAGAAACCCGATTCATAAAACACTGTCCTAAAACTGTTACCTAAATCTATTAGCGATGGCGGGGGGGATCTTTCAGACGTATCTCACCACCGTGGGAATTGCTATAGCTTGCTCTCGCAGTATAGATTAAGGCTTACTAAGGCTCTTTAAACACCTCCAGGCGTAACTTTACTGCAAATATTTGCAGTGAAATATTTGCGGCGAAATATTTGTGGCGAAATATTTGCGGCCAGGTGTTCACCACAAACTACGGTGCTTGGCACCGTAGGGCGATCGCTACGGGGCAGAGGGCCTCGACAAGGTCATCCCTGGGCCTGGGGATAGAGGCGTAATCGCTGGGAGGGCACGGTAATCTGAACCCGGCTGCCGATGGCGATCCTAGGGTCTACGGGCGACCGGGCGTAGAGCGATCGCCCCGAGGCGGTCTGGAGGCAATACTTGTATTCTCGGCCCAGAAACTGGCGATCGCGCACCACCACGGCTCCAGCTTCATCCACCGCTAGGGTTATGTCCTCCTGGCGCATCATCAGGTCGGCTTCAGCTAGCTCCCCCTGCTCACCACTAGTATCCACAGCAGGAGTATCCACAGCAGGGCTAAAACAGCCGACCTCGGTTTCCCAGCCTGCCGGGCCGCGCCGGGCCGGTAAGAAGTTGGCCTGGGTGACAAACTCGGCCACGAACCGCGAAGCGGGCTGGCCGTAGACCCGCTCGGGGGTATCGATCTGCTCCAGGTGGCCCTGCTTCATGACCGCGACGCGATCGGCCAGGGCCAGGGCCTCCTCTTGGTCGTGGGTGACAAATACCCCCGAAGCCCCCACCTGGTGCAAAATATCTCGCACCTCCTGGCGCAGGTGAAGACGCACCTGCACATCCAGGTTGCTGAAGGGCTCATCGAGCAAAATAATTGCCGGACGCGGGGCCAGGGCACGGGCCAGGGCCACCCGCTGCTGTTGGCCCCCAGACAGCTGGTGGGGAAAGCGGTGCTTGAGCCCCTCGAGGCCCACCAGCGCGATCGCCGCAGCGGTCTGGCGCTGGATCTCGGCGATCGGCAACGACTCCCGCCGGGATCGACTTTGCAGACCAAACCCGACATTCTTTTCCACCGTCAAGTGGGGAAACAGGGCATAGTCTTGGAACACAATGCCCACATCTCGGTGCTCTGGCGGCAGCCAGGTGGCCCCGGTGAGGGGCTGACTACCCAGGTAGAGGGTGCCGTCATCGGGTTTTTCAAACCCGGCGATCAGCCGCAGCAGGGTGGTCTTGCCGCAGCCCGATGGCCCCAGTAGCCCCAAAATTTCTCCCTGCCCCAGGGCTAGGCTAACCTGATCCACCGCTGGAGGCGACTGGGAACCGTAGCGCTTGGTAATCGCGTCGAGACGAAGAATATCTGGTGGGGTCATAGCCTAGGGCGTACCAGAGCCCTTGGGCGACTAACCAGGGGGCGCTGGGAGGGCGACGGTGAAAGGACTCACCCACTATACTGTCTGCCGTGGAGCCATGGTTCTAAGAACCTGCTCAAGGGTGCCGCTCTGGGCTCTGGGCTCTGGGGGCAGGTCATTTATGACGCCATCGACAAGGCGGTTGTAATTGTCCAGGCATCCATCAATAGCAACAGCAGGGTAAACCCCAGCAAAATCAAGTACATCCAGGGCTGAGCCAGGGGTTTGATCGCCTGGGTGTCGATGCCGGTGTAGGCTTCGACTAGCCCCACCAGTCGGGCAAACCCCGCCACTCGCATGGGCAGCAGGTAGGCCCGCTGATCGGCCCCCACAAAGTAGTAGACCAGGCCGCCCTGGCCCGTCGAGCGGGGTTTCAACGCCTGGGTTTCAGCCCAGGAGAGGTGCCATGCCTCGCGAAACAACCAGCGAATCCACCGGGGATAGGTGACCTGAATGCCCTGGCTGTCGACCTCGACTCGCTGACCCAGCGCACCGTAGAGCCCCAGGGCACCCAGCCCAATCCCCATGGTTAGCAGCCTCGGCGATACCGAGGCCTGGGTCGCCTGGGCCAAAAAGGGTAAGGGCAGCAGCAGAGCCAAGTACAGCAACAGCAGGGTGATGCGAATTAGGGGAGAAATAGGGAAAACGTCGCGATCGCCGGGTTCCGGAGCCAACGACAGGGAGGACGACAACTCAACCATGGGGCCTTTCATCGATAGAACAGGGGGAGCTCCCAGGCCTAGGGTGCTGGAGCATAGCGCCTCCTCTTCAAGGTAAATACTTTTGCACCACCTGCCAACCTGAAAGGCCTACGCCTACCAGGGCCAGGCCCAATACCCCGTTCAGCGAGACATGGA
>JAIXUR010000491.1 GCA_027483425.1 Cyanobacteriota bacterium
ACCAGCGTTAGGGTTTCGATGCGGTCTTTGGTAGAAGCACGAATAAAGAAACCCAACCCTATGATCATGAGTAAGGTGATGAAGAGGGTGGAGTAGGTCGAGATTTCGGTCACGGTGGAGCCAGGCAGAGGTACCTCTCTAGAGTAGAGAATCTTGGATCATTCAGGAAAGGCGACTTCATGGAAAATAGTTTCCCCAATGGTGTGCACTGCCCACCCTACAGCGGCCACAGTCGCCAGATTAGAATTGGTATCCTTTTTCCCTATCAATCTCCCAGGAGATTGATTAGATGGAATAATCCAAGCTCAGCAGGCCGAGTTTATCGCCGAGGGGAGGAAATGGCAGGGCTTTGGGTACAGGTTGGACGCACCGGATCGCCCATGTAGGTTTTCCAGAATTCGGCCAGTTCTTCGGCCTGGAGTCGCCAGTCGGGGTTAAGGCGGTACATGCGGCGGGGTCGACCCCGACCTTCCACCTTTTTCCAATAGCCGTCGATGGCGTTTTCGTCTTCTAAAAATTTGAGCGCCCCGTAGAGCACGGTGTCAGATAGACGATAGTGCGGGTACTGCAAGGTTAACCGTTGGATCAACTCGGTGCCGTAGGAGTCTTGCTGTAGCAAGACCGATAGCACGTAGCAAACAGCAAGCTCTTTGTTGAGATAAATGGGCGGCGGATCCTCGAAGAACTGATAGATATCCTCAAATTTCATGGGATCACTCCAGATATGTTAAGGTTCGCCTGCCCTAGGACAGGCCCGAGTTAACAACTAGTTAACGACAACTGATCAAGCAGTCAATTGATTTGTAGTAGGTCAATTCTAAGCACAGGTGATGCCTGCGGTATCGAAATCGGGATATATGGTAACTATATGCAAATTTTTTTAGACATTATTAAATATTCGCCGTCAGAGATAATTTGGATTGGATCCTTGAGAGGGTGTTTGAAAAGTCAAAGAGCGTCTGAGGTTATACCTAGGCCGTAGGCTAATGCCCTCAAAAATCGGCGTTTTTGCTGTCTCTTGGTGGCAAATCAGACTTGGGACAATCCTTTTTAAACACCCTCTGAGGCGATATCCGCTTGGATTATTCCGATCGGGGCCGTTGATTTAAGCTCTGTGGGCAAATCCCGACCATGCCCTAGGTGAGGCATGGCTGGACCTACCCGTCACGGCCTTAGCGGTTGCCACGATCGCGCAGTCCACCACTATCCAGCAGCGGGTTAGGGGTGTTGGTCTGAAACAGAATGCGCCCATTGCTCACCGCGGCCAGGTGAATGTGAACCGGCCCCACCGTAAGGATATTATTAGCGGCAAAGGCCTGGAGCTCCACCGCCTGACCCGATTGCTGCACGGCCTCCAAGAAGTTGAGCACCGTTTCAGGACGGTTATCGGCGACCAGCAGGGTGTCGCTGACTACACCGTCTTGGCGAGCCCGAAACTGAGTTGCCGCCAGCAGCAGGTTAAGCTGCTCGAACAATTGGCGATCGCTAAAGGGAGGAGAGTCTAGGCTGACCGTAGCCAGGCGCTCACCCTGGCTATAGACCTGCTGGTTGGGCGTAGCGTCGATAAACACCTGCACGCAGGGCTCTCCCCCCCGGACCACGCAGGGTTCACCGGTCACGTAGTTGGCCGCCGAGAGCAGACGGACCACGTAGTCTTCGCCGGTGGACAGGCGATCGATGAGCCCCTCTACCTCACTGTTGCCGATCAGCAAGATTTGCCGGTCAATGGTGGCGCCTGGGGCAATGGCGCGCGACACCAGCCGATTCGCCTCCACCAAAAATTCGGTCACAAATTTTTCGGCTTCATCGCGGTTCTCGGCCCGCCCTTGGGCGACCAAAATTTCCTGGTTGCGGTTGAGGGCAATGTTGCCTCTAAAGAGACCTTGATACTGGGTTTGCAGGTCGGCCACCTGCTGTTCTAAAAAGCCGCGCTGGGTTTCCAGGCTAACCAGGAGCTGCTCCCGCTGATTAATTTCCTGATCCCGCTGGGCAATTTGCTGGTCAAGTTCAGCGATCGCGCGATCGCGCTGGGCAATCTGACTGGCAATGGTGGCCTGCTGTTTCAGCAGGTTATCGCGCTGATCCCGCAGGGCATTGGTCGACTCGCGCAGGCCCGCAGCCTGCTGGGAGACCGTCTTAAGCTGGGCGACGGTTTGCCGTAGCTTGCCCTCGGTGGCTTTCTGCTGGGCCACCGCTCGATCGAGGGTCTGGTTAATGTCCTGGAGGCGGCTCAAGGCGCGCTGGCGCTCAGCGGTGGCCGCTTCGAGATCGACCTCAACCTCGGCCTGGGTCGCTTGGGCCTGGGCCAAGTCGGCCTCAGAAGTGGCTAGGTCAGCCTGAATGCGACCCAGCTCAAACACACCGGTACGCAGCTGACTGCTGACCCCAAACAGGATCGCCAGAGTCGAGGCCGAAATCACGCTGCCGGTGGCGATGCTGACCACCGTAGCGGTTTGCCGGGGACGCAGGTTAAACAAGCTGAGGCGGGCCTTACCGACCCGCATGCCGATGCGATCGCCCAGGGTGGCAATCACTCCCCCCAGCATTAAGACCGCCAAAATCAGTACGTACCCAGAAACCATGCACCAGCCACAGGGGAGTTTGCACTTACTCTACTGCATGGTCTAGACCCTTGCTCACCCAGGCCTTGAAGGCAACCAAACTGCCCCCCGTACACCCACCACCGACATAGCCCCTAAGTCGGCCCTGAGTCGGCCCTAGGTGAACTGCTGGCTCAGGTTGACCGGATCGTGAACCGTGATTTTTTTCTTATAGATCGAGATCATGCCCTCCTGGCGCAAGTCGCCCAGCAGACGGGTGACCGTCACGCGCGTGGAGCCAATGGCCTCGGCAATCGCCTGGTGAGAGAGCTTCAGGTCAATGGTAATACCATCTTGGCTGGGTACCCCAAAGTCACGGCAGAGAATCAGCAAAAAGCTCACCAGCCGAGACCCCATATCGCGGTGGGCCAGGGTTTCGATCATCATTTCGGTCTGCAAAATGCGCGACGACAAGCCTCGCAGCATCAGCAGGGCCAGCTCAGGGTTCTCTTCTAATGCCTGCTCTACCTGCTCAATGGGAACCGATAACAGCTCTACCGGCGTAAACGCCACGGAATGGTAAAACCGGTCAGAACGATTGCCTGTGATCAGAGACAGCACCCCAAACACGCTATTTTCGCGCAGCAGAGCCACCGTGATTTCTTCCCCAGCCTCGTACACCCGCGAGAGCTTGACCGCTCCCTTCAACAAAAAATAAACCCGCTCGGCGGGGTCACCAGGAAAAAATATGGTTTTCCCCCGCTCATAGGACTCGACGACCGGGGGAAAAGCTCCCCCAGACAACTGGCGAAAAACATTGGCAAGGGGCTTATCTTGGGTCACTACCATAACGTTCTGCTAAGGCGTTCTTGCTAAGGGCACCACAGAGATTACCTGCACTGAGCTGACTACCTCTGACACCAGGCCTCTGGCTAGATCCCCAGCGCGGAGCACCCCCCAGCGCAGAGCACCATTGCGCACCAAGCATAGAGTAGTTTCAGCGGTTTGGCCCATCAGCTAATGCAAACGTTCCATGACTTTAAATTACTTAACCCCAACTACAAGGGGAGTTTTTGTATAGCACACTACTTTGCCGCCTACTTTGCTGCTTTGGGGCATCGATTTTCTAGTGTCTTTGTTGTCTTTTTAGGCACAGAGGGCGGGTAAACCTAGGGCGACCCTGGTCTAGGGGCCCCATTGAGCCGCTGGTGGCGGTGGGGTGCGACCGGCTCGGCCGTGGTTACGCTGGGGGGCAATCCTTAACCCGACAAAAAAAGTCGGGTATGTTTGACGGGGTATTGTTATCAGTGCTAGGTTCTGAACACTTAAGCCAACTGCTCCCAGCCTCCGGCTAGTCACCTATAGAGAACACCTCGGGAAAACGCCATGACGCAGTCCATCGAACGAGTCACCGCCACGACGCCCACCTTTTCTGCCCTCAAGTGCCGAGAGTGCGGCACAACCTACGACCTGGGCGCTAAGCATGTGTGTGAGGACGTCTGTTTTGGTCCCCTAGAGGTGGCCTACGACTACGATGCGATTCGCCAGCGGGTCACCCGCAGCAGCATTCAGGCGGGGCCGTTGTCGATCTGGCGCTACAAAGACTTTTTGCCCGTTGTCGGCGACAACCCCATCGATGTGGGCACGGGGATGACTCCCCTAGTGCGGGCTAACCGCCTGGCGCGGCGTTTGGGCCTCAAGGAGCTCTACATCAAAAACGATGCCGTTAACATGCCCACCCTCAGCTTCAAGGATCGGGTGGTGTCGGTGGCCTTGACCCGAGCGAGGGAGTTGGGCTTTACCACGGTGTCCTGTGCCAGTACCGGCAACCTGGCCAACTCTACGGCGGCGATCGCGGCCCATGCCGGTCTTGACTGCTGCGTCTTTATTCCCTCCGACCTGGAGGCGGGCAAGGTACTGGGCACGTTGATCTACAACCCCACGGTCATGGCCGTGAACGGCAACTACGACCAGGTCAACCGGCTGTGCTCTGAGGTGGCCAACACCCACGACGGCTGGGGCTTTGTGAACATCAACCTGCGCCCCTACTACTCTGAAGGGTCTAAAACCCTGGCCTACGAGGTTGCTGAGCAACTGGGCTGGCGGCTGCCCGACCACATCGTGGCGCCCCTCGCCTCTGGATCGCTGTTTACGAAGATCTACAAGGGCTTCCAGGAGTTCGTGACCGTGGGGCTGGTGGATGAAAAGCCGGTGCGCTTCAGCGGTGCCCAGGCCGAGGGCTGCTCCCCCATTGCCCAGGCCTTTAAAGAGGGTCGCGATTTTGTCACCCCGGTGAAGCCCAGCACCATCGCCAAATCGATCGCCATTGGCAACCCCGCCGACGGCATCTACGCCCTCGACATTGCCCGCAAGACCAACGGCAACATCGAGTCGGTCACCGACGCCGAGATCATCGCCGGGATGAAGCTGCTGGCTGAGACCGAGGGCATCTTTACCGAAACCGCTGGCGGCACCACCATTGCCGTGCTGCAAAAGCTGGTCGCAGCCGGTAAAATCGATCCCGAGGAATCCACCGTGGTTTACATTACTGGCAACGGTCTGAAAACCCAGGAGGCCGTACAGGGCTACGTGGGCGAACCCTTCACCATTGAGCCCAAGCTCGACAGCTTTGAGCGGGCTCTGGAGCGGTCTCGCACGCTGGATCGCCTGGAGTGGCAGCAGGTGTTGGTGTAGGGTTTTAAGGTCTAGGGGGCCGGGTTTACGGTAGAACTCGACCCCCTAGACATCCTTCTGTTCAATTTTTTTTTTTTTTTTTATTCATTGCCATGGCTGTACAATTACTCATTCCCACCCCTCTACAAAAGTTCACCGATAACCAGGCCAAGATCGAATGCGGTGGCGGTACCGTCATTGAGTTGATGGATGATCTGGAGATTAACTTCCCTGGCATCAAAGCTCGCCTCTGCGACGAGGCGGGGGAGCTCCGCCGGTTTGTAAATTTCTACGTCAACAGCGAAGACATTCGCTTTCTCGACGGTAAAGACACTGTCCTCAACGATGGCGATGAAGTCAGCATTGTGCCCGCTGTCGCCGGGGGCTAGCGATCGCACTAGGTGTCCAGGGGTTGCCGCCCGCAACCCCTGGCCCTCAGGATTAATTCCCTGCCAACCCTTGCATCTCCGCCGTTAGCCAGTCGATAAACTGCCGGGCCGATCGCCCCGATCGCCCGTTGTGACGGGTCGCCCATTGCAGCGCGCGGGCGGTCAGATCATCCTCCGCGAGGGGAATCTCGGCCAGGTGGGCCAGATGTTTGACAATGGCCAGGTAGGTGGGCTGGTCGGCGGGTTCGAAGGTGAGGGTGAGACCAAAGCGATCGCTGAAGGACAGCTTTTCCTGGAGCGTATCCCAGGCCTGCACCTCGTCTTGATCGCTGGGCCGGGGGCGATCGCTAAAGTACTCACGCACCAGGTGGCGGCGGTTGGAGGTGGCGTAGACCACTACATTGGCGGGGCGGGCGGTGGTACTGCCCTCGAGCACTACCTTGAGGGCCTTAAAGGTGTCGTCGTCCTCCTCAAAGGAGAGATCATCCACAAAGATGATGAACGTTTGGGGCTGCGATCGCAGCTCCGCCACAATCTGGGGCAGGGACTTTAGGTCGGCCTTAGATACCTCCACAAGTCTTAGCCCCTGGGAGGCATACTCATTGGCCAGAGCCTTCACGAGGGACGATTTGCCGACCCCTCGACTGCCGTAGAGCAGCACATTCAGTGCGGCATAGCCCTTGAGCAGGGCCAGGGTATTCTGCACCAGCTGCTGGCGGGGGTAGTCGTAGGCGGTGAGTTGGTCCATGGCAAGGGGGTCGGGGTCGGCCACACCCTGGAGGTGGCCGGTCTGCCAAGTAAAGACGTGGTATTGGGCAAATATCCCGGCCCCATGGCGGTGGTAGTGCTGGGCTAGGGCGGCCACGGCATCGGCCCAAGCTCCATCAGGCAGCGTCGTAAGGCACGCTAGGGGCTGATCCGCTGCGTCAGCCACCGCCCAGGCCACCGGTGGCTCGGGTAG
>JAIXUR010000018.1 GCA_027483425.1 Cyanobacteriota bacterium
CAACCTCGGCTTTAAAGTTTACCTGTGCAGTATCGATCGTCTTCATGCCGCCATCTTCTAGCAGGTAGGGGTGAGGGTTGGCAATCAGCGCGCCATGGTCTTCGTGGTAGCGAATAATCTCTGCCAGCCGCTCTGGGGTCGAGTAGCGCACAATTTGCAGCGCTGCGGGCACGGTGTTGCCCCCCATGCGCAGGTACTCCAGGTGCATGATCACCTCGTCACCAAAGTGCTCATGAAAGTGGCGCACCCCCTTGAGGTCAGGGTCGTAGGGAAACAGGGTTTGCAGGTAGGTGAGCGAAGGATCGCTACTGCGAGCGTGGAGGGTGGTATGGTTCCATGTAAACTCGGCCAGGGGAGCCCCTTTACCAGCCTCCTGGGCCGATTTGCTGTAGGTAATCGTGCCGCCAAATTCCCGCACCAGCTCCCCAAACAGCTCCAGGGAGGACTCCGCTACCATGAGCAGGGCCGCCGCTTTGCCCACCGGCAGGTAGGACTGTAGCGCCGTGAAATAGCTGGGAATGGGCCAGGCGTGAATGCTGATCAGCTTTTTGATTAGACCATCGGCATCGCCCAGGGCCTGGCCAAAGCGGGCGGCGGTCATAAAGTCGTCAAAGACCACGATCACCTCTGCCCAGGGGTAAGCCAGCCCGAGGGGAATTTCTAGTTCGGTGATGATGCCATTGGTGCCGTAGGCGTGGTTGACCTTTTGGACGGCGTCGCCCCGCAGCTCAATCACTTGGGGATTATCTTCCAGGGTGACCACCCGGAGGGCGTTGAGATTGCCGCGATCGCGCAGTTGACCGTAGGTAATCGACCCGATGCCACCGCTGCCCCCGCCAATGAACCCGCCAATCGTAGCGCTGCGGTAGGTGGAGGGGTACATGCGCAGTTCCCAGCCAGTCTCCCGCGTCACTTTATCCATGGCGGCGAGTTTAGCCCCTGGCTCGACCCAGGCCACCCCCGCCTCCACCCGCTTCACGGCATTCATTTTGCTCAGGTCGAGCACCACCCCGCCCGCTAGGGGAATACACTGACCATAGTTGCCGGTGCCCGCCCCCCGCACGGTGACAGGCACCCGCGCCGCTACGCAGATTTTAGCCGCCGCCAGCACGTCGGCTTCGCAGCTGGGGCGCACCACCAAATCGGCCACCCGGTTCGCCAACTGCGCCTGCAAGATCGGACTGAAATAGTAATAGTCCTTCGAGAGTTTTTCGCGCTGGTTGAGATCTCGAATGGTTTCGATGGCTCCAAAGGCTTGGGCCAGAGCATCCCAGTCGGTGGTGGGGTGAGCCAGGGTCATAGAGGTTCAACAAGGTGGTATCTCTACCAGTGTAAGGCTCTCCCAGAGCTGAGGCGGGCAGGCGAGGGACAGGGCCGCCACGATCCGCCAAACCCCGCTTGACTAACCGAGGCATACTTCCCCCCGTTGCATCAATACCCGGCTGGGCCATCTGAAGACGGGAACTTTGTATCGAGGGATGTTTGCAGCGGCAGCATCACCAGGTTTTAGTAGTGACTGTTACAAATAATCGTCTCTTGCTACGACCCATTGCCCAGCATGAAAATTGCCACCTGGAACCTTGAGCGCGCCCTGCCCCAGTCTAAGAAAGCCGAGCGGCAGCGCCAATGGTTTAGCCGTATTGATGCTGACATTTGGGTTTTGACGGAAACCCACCTGGGCATTACCCCTGGAGAAGGCTACCACTCGATCGCTAGCGGCCTGCCCGATCGCCCACCCCAGACCTCCCTAGAGCATCCCCGAGCAACATCCCCCGAGCAACTGAGTGACGCTGGAGAGCGGTGGATACAGATTTGGGTGAGGCAGGAGTGGGCGATCGCCCCCCTGGCCACCTGCGATCATGCCCGCACTGCCTGCGCCCTGGTCACTGCGGCCTCGGGCCAGCCGTACCTGGTGTACGGCACAGTACTGCCCTGGTTAGACAGTAGCTGGCGGATCCACCCCCCCAAGCAGGCCTTTGCCGCCGCCCTCGCCGCCCAGCAGTCCGACTGGGTGCACCTGCGGGCCGCCTATCCGGAGGCCGTTTTAGTCGTTGCCGGAGACTTTAACCAGGACTTGAATGCTCTGCCTTACTACGGGTCGCGCCAGAACAAACTGGCCCTGGGGCAGGCGTTGGCCACTGTAGAGCTAGACTGTCTGACCGCTGGAGAGAACGATCCCGTGTACCGGCTCAGTGGTCAACATTCCAACACTGACCACATCTGTATGACCCCCAACCCCTCGGGGCAGTTTCAGAGTTCCTTTGCCTGGCCGCCACGGCTAGAGGATTTGCGGGGACTATCTGACCACTTTGGGGTTGGGGTTGAGATCAGCATTGAGCCCTAGTGGTCTGTCAAGCTTAAATGTGTAGGTTGGGTAAAGCGGTAGCAGCACCCAACAAAGCTCACTGCTGTTGGGTTCCACTTCGTTTCACCCAACCTACGAGAATCCTAATTTCTAAATTGGACAGAGTACTAGGTGCCAAGTTCACCACAGGCAGATTTTGGTCACCGCAATGTCACCGCCAAAGCAGACGGCCACGTCTGAGCCGGGGTCATGGCGGCGTTGACCGTAGTCGCCGGCATAGTAAAACTGACCCTGGTCAACCCTAAACTCCGTGGGCAGGGGCTGGGTACAGGGGGTACAAAAGACGATCGCTGGATCGCGATCGCCCGGCTG
>JAIXUR010000264.1 GCA_027483425.1 Cyanobacteriota bacterium
GATCCGCGCCGTTAGGTAGATCATCGGCGATCGCCACTGGACGGTCTGGCCCTGCAGCTGGCGCTCACACACCTGTTGAATCGTAGCAATATCTTTCTCTGACAGGTGGGGGGCGAGTTGGTCGCGGTAGCTGAGCGGCGTACTGTCTGGGGCAAACCAGCGCTGCAGGAGCGCCGGGGAAATATAGATACGGCTGTGGAGCACGTCCTCGGAGAGCTGAACGGTGAAGCCGGCGGTGCGAAACAGCGTGGTCACCGTGTCTGCTTGCCAGTTAAAGCGGGGGTCGGCGGTGGATTGGGCGATGGCCTCCTCCGCCTGGTGCCACCGTTTCACCAGGGCCTTGCTGAGGGATGAGGTCTCCACCAGGGCAGAAATGCGCTGGCTGTGGCGGGGAATGGTTTCGGCCAGCAGCACGACGCCGTCGGGGGCTAGAAGCTGCTGGAGGATCTCGACAAATCGGTCTCGATTAACCACCTGGCCAAAGGCATTGCGGCCCACAATGCGCTCAAAGCGAATGCCCGGCGTGTGGGCCACCAGGTAGGCGGCCAGGGCTTCAAAATCGGCGTGTACCAGCACCGGGCGGTTGAGTTCTGGCAGCTGGGTCGCCTGCTCGTCCAGGGCCACCTGGTCCTGGGCCGTGTGGACTCGGGCATAGACACTGCCCTCGGGCACCCGGCGCAGGGCCTCCCAGGTGAGCAGCCCCGTGCGGGCATTGAGGTCGAGAATGCGGTGGTGGCGCTGGGGTGGGGCCAGGGCAAAGAGGCGATCGCGCACCAGACCCAGCTGTTCTCCCGCCTGACTGAGGGTGCGCTGGAGCCAGCGGTCTTTGGCCGGGTCGTCGGGGCTGTAGGTGAGGGCCTCGGGCAAGGCCCCGCCCCCATCTACCATGGCCGCCAGCTGGGCCTCTCGCCGCTGGGCCACCTGGGTTTGAATGGTGGCCTCGTAGCCCTGGCTCGAGGGTTGGTAAAATACCTGCCCCTGCAACCCGCTGGGCAGGTACTGCTGCTCCACCCAGTGGTCGCGGTAGGCGTGGGGGTACAGGTAGCCCTGGCCGTGGCCAAAGCCTTCTTTGTCGCGGTTGGCATCCCGCAGGGGATTGGGCACCTCGCGCTCGCGCTCGTGCTCGACGGCGGCCAGGGCATCAAAAAAGCCCATGGCGCTGTTGGATTTGGGGGCGGTGGCCAGGTACAGGGTGGCCTGGGCCAGGGGATAGCGCCCCTCGGGCATGCCCACCCGGTCAAAGGCGGCGGCACAGCTGGTGACGACCGTCACGGCTTGGGGGTCGCCCAGGCCAATGTCTTCACTGGCCAAAATCACCAGGCGGCGAAAGATAAACCGGGGGTCTTCTCCGGCATAGACCATGCGGGCCAGCCAGTATAGCGCGGCGTCGGGGTCAGAGCCGCGCACGCTTTTAATAAAGGCGCTGATGGTGTCGAAGTGGGCATCGCCTTCTTTGTCGTAGAGCACTGCCCGCCGCTGGATCGAGTCTTCGGCCACCGCTAGGGAGATGAGAATGTGACCCTGGGGGTCGGGGGGGGTGGTTTCCACCGCCAGCTCCAGGGCGTTGAGCAGGGCGCGGGCATCGCCGTTGGCCACGTTGACCAGGTGATCGAGGGCGGCGGGCTCTAGGTGAATGGGGCGATCGCCGTAGCCTCGCTCCCGATCAGCCAGGGCCTGCTCTACCACCCGATAGAGATCGGCGGGCTCTAGGGGCTTGAGCTGAAACAGCCGCGATCGACTGACCAGGGCCTTATTCACCTCAAAGAACGGGTTCTCGGTGGTCGCCGCAACAAAAATCACCATGCCATTTTCGACCCAGGGCAGCAGCGCATCCTGCTGGGCCTTGTTGAACCGGTGCACTTCGTCGATAAACAAAATGGTGCGGCGGCCGTACTGGCCGCGCAGGTCTTGGGCCGAGGCGATCGCCTCACGAATATCCTTTACCCCCGCTAGCACCGCATTGAGAGCAATGAAGTGGGCGCTGGTGGTGTTGGCAATGATCTGGGCTAGGGTGGTTTTGCCCGTGCCCGGTGGGCCAAAGAAAATCAACGACGAGAGCTGATCGGCCTGGATGGCGCGCCGCAGCAGTCGCCCCGGCCCCACCACCGCGTCTTGGCCGATGAATTCATCGAGACTGCGGGGCCGCAACCGCGCGGCCAGGGGCGCATCCTGGGCAATCTGTGCCTGGCGGCTGTGGTCAAAGAGATCCATCGGGGTAGGGCATCCTAAACACTCGCGCCTACGGCCCAGGGAGTAGCCTCTCGATCCCATCCCCACCTGGGGGATGTCCGTTGTAAGGACCTAGGTCGTATCACATCGACCGATGTCCCTAGGTTGCTATCGTTTTGCCCCGCCCCTGGCCGGATCGCTTCCCCATGGTATAGCCGCTAGCCGCCCGTTGTGCCAACGGCTGAGTATTCGGACAGTCGGTTTTCCTAGCGGGGATCTTCTGGATTGCCGTAGCGCCACTGGCGTACCTACCCGGCTAGGTAGGCCTTTAAATCTTGGCGAGCATGGCGCAGCTTTTTGATCGCGTCGCGCTCGATCTGACGCACCCGTTCGCGGCTAACATTGAGCTGTTGACCGACCTTAGAGAGGGATAGCCCCTCCCCCGATCCCAAGCCAAAGCGCAGCACCAGCACTTCCCGCTGCTGGGGGGTGAGGCGGTCTAACACTCTAAAAATGTCGTGCCGGAGGTTGTGTTGGGTGGCGTAGTCTTCGGGCGATCGCGCCTCGTCGTCCTCTAGCATGTCGGCTAGCTCCGTATCGCCCCGATCGCCCACCAGGGTGTTGAGCGACATCGGCGGCTGCGATTGAGATAGATATTGACGCACCTGGGCGATGGGCAGATCTAAATGGTGGGCCACTTCGTCGAGGGTGGCAGTGCGGCCTAGGGCCTGGGCTAGGTCGCGTTGGGTGCGCTTGATTTTGCTCAGCTTCTCAAAAATATGGATCGGCAGGCGAATGACCCGGCTTTTTTCAGCGATCGCCCGCGTAACCGCCTGGCGAATCCACCAGTAGGCGTAGGTCGAAAAGCGAAAACCCCGAGTGGGGTCAAATTTTTCCACCCCTCGCTGGAGGCCCAGGGTGCCCTCCTGCACCAGATCCATGAGCTCCATATTGCGGTTGGTGTATTTTTTGGCGATGGAAACCACCAGGCGCAGGTTTGTTTCTACCATCCGACGCCGGGCCAGGTCCCCAGCTTCCAACTGCTGCTGCAAGGCTTCTATGGATAGGTTAGCGGCGGTCGCCCACTCCTCCAGAGCTGGCTCACGGCCTAGGGAGGTGGCCAACTGGCTGGCCTGCTCCGTGAGCTGGTTCAACCGCTGCACTTGTTTGCCTAGGGAAATCTCCTCTTCACGAGAGAGCCGGGGGATACGACCAATTTCCTTGAGGTAGGCCTGAATCGAATTGTTGGGGGTAGACATAGCTGGAGCCATAGGGACATCAACCGCGGCAATCTACGTTAGATGCCACTATGACAGGCCCCATGGCCAGACGCCTCTACCCTAGGAGGGAGGCATCGGCAATGGCGAGGTGGCTCATATTTCAGGATATGGGCGGTAGCCCAGGGGCCATCAGCCCCTGGGGATACCCTTTTCAAACATCCTCCTAGGGGGTGCAGCTAGCGCTGTCGTACTGTACCTCGATCGGCAGCCAGTGAGCAGAGGGATTGGGCAAGTTGCCCGTGGTCGGTGGAAAGGTTTGCTGGCGGGCCATGTCTAGGGCTTTGTCATCGAGCACGGTGTAGCCGGTACTGTCGAGCAGCACTGCGCTGACCAGTTGCCCCATGGGGCTAACGATGACGCCTACCAGCCCGGCGGCAGGGGGTGGGGTCAGGCAGGTCGAGATCGGGTAGGCTA
>JAIXUR010000561.1 GCA_027483425.1 Cyanobacteriota bacterium
ATGGTGACAAAGTCGACGACTCCCTGTACAGCGTGGGCTACGCTCAGCTGCCACAGCTCGGCCTGCAACTGGGGCCGCAGGCTAGCGGGAGTGGGGGGTTCCTGGCCCGGTTGTAGGGGGGGCGAGGGGGGGCGACTTTGCCACAGTGGTTCGGGCTCGTCGGGGTAGAGATCGCGCACCTCTTGAATATCGCTATCGATCAGGTAGCCCCGGCTAATGTAGCGGCGGATGAGGTCTAACCCCTGGCGGTTGACCGCCCGCCGAAACAGAGCGTCGCGGGACGCCTGGCCGTAGATCCACAAATCGTCCACGCTATCGACGACCGAGTTGGGGCCTACCCCTCGGGGATAGCGCACGTAGTCAAACAGCACCCCGTCCGGTTGACGCCGCAGCACGGCTCCCAACATCTGGCTATAGTCGGCCTGGGCCTGGGGGTGGTAGGGGTCTACAAAGACTTCGTCGGGGTTGCTGGACGATCCGGCTTTGGCATAGCTGTAGGTGGTTTGGCCGCGCCCGTTGAGGGCCAGCACCTCGGCGCGATCGCTGCGCAGGCCGTAGGAGTAGCCAAAGTTCAGGGTAAAGACCCAGGCATCCATCCGTAGACCCCGCTGCCGCCCTGTCTCCAGGGCTTCGGCAAACAGATCGCGGCGCTCGTAGCCGGGGGTCTGCACCACCGAGGGCCAGATGGTGGGGTTGTCGGCCTCGGGTAGCAGCACCTGGCCCCCGTAAAATACCTCGATGTAGGCCTCGTTATAGCCCAGGTTAACCACCCGATCGAACAGGGCGTCTAAAATGCCGGGTTGCAGATCGCAGGGGTACAGCCGCACCCAAATAGCCTGCCGTTGGGGCCAGGTGCGGCTGCGGCATTGGCGCAGGTCTTCAGTGTGCTGGCGCACCATGGCCTGGTACTGCTGCTGGGCGGTGGCGTCGCCAGCCAGGGCCGCTGTCCGCAGGTTTTCCTTGGCTACGGCGGCCTCTTGGCTTACCTGGCAGTAGGCATTGAGGGCCTCTGCTCGCCCGGTGCCAGGGAGTGGCAGTAGACCCAGGGTCACCAGACCAGACGCCATGGTCAGCCCCGACATCACCAAAGGCCTGACGAGCCGCTGCACCGAACCACGCAACCGGGCTGTAAGGGAATAAGGAGCCATAGTCATCGAGTAAGGATACCAAGCTGGCTCAGCTTAACACTGGGATACGGCGGGATGTCGATCTACTTCTCCTCCCCTGGAAACTCGTCGTCATCTAAGGTCTCTACGATGGGTGGAAAGAGGCTGCCAAAATCTAGGCCGGGTAGATTGGCCAGCAGCGCCTGGAGCTTCATCCGTTGAATATAGGGCCAGCCGCCATTCACTTCAATGTCCCTCAGCAGGGCGTAAAGGGTTTGGCGATTGTCGGGCAGGGCGTCGTAGAACAGGGTTTCGCAGATGTCGCGGTGGCGCTGCTCCAGCAGCCGCAGCAGGGCCAGCAGCGCAACATGCTTGTCCCGACGGTTTAGGGCCGCCTGGTCGATCAGGTTAGAGAGTTGGGTCAGATCCTCCGGAAGGCTGTCGCTGCGATCGCCGGGGGGGTAATCGGTCATAGGGTTGGGTGGCAACTTCGTTAAATAGCTTAATGTTAGTTGTCTGGTAGTCAAGGGCAGCCCCCAGAATTTGTAAAGCTCCGATCCAGCCTTAAATCTGAAACCCTTTGCCCGCTTAGGGTTACCTTAGGGTGGGCCGCCCTGGGCGGAGCGTGCCTGAGATTCTGGGAAAGAGGCCCAGAGCCATGTAGAATGCTTACTTGAGGTTCTACTGGCTAAGAGGTTGTTTGAAAAGCCAAAGAGCGTCTCAGGTTATACCTATGGAGTAGGCTAATGTCTTCAAAAGTCAGCGTTTTTGCTGCCTCTTGGCGGCAAATCATACCTGGGACAACCCTTTTCAAACAACCTCTAAGGGCGAGCCCAGCCTTGCTGTTGGGTATAGGGGCAGGTTACGTCTTGTCGCTCGCAATGGTTAAAGACCGGGCCATCGCGCCAGGGCTACTTGGCCCGCGCATAGCAGCCCAGAGCCAACGGCTGTCGCATTATTTTGAGTAGTTTGACAGCGCCCTTTACATACTAATTTTTGAGGTAGACCATGAGGTATCGCGCCCTCTTAGTTGCGTTCTTGGCCATCTGCCTGAGTGTACTGACAGCCTGTAGCGAAGCGCCCAGTGCCACCAGTAGTGTGCCGCTAACCTACGACCAAATCCGTAACACTGGCCTGGCCAATAAGTGCCCCCAACTCTCTGAAATGACCCGGGGCAGCATTGCCCTAGAAAGCGGTAAGACCTATAAGCTGGTGGGCATGTGCATTGAGCCCACCGCCTACTTTGTCAAAGAAGAGCCCGCCTCTAAGCGCCAAGCCGCCGCCTACGTGTCCGGCAAGGTGCTGACCCGCTACACCTCCAGCCTTGATCAGGTGAGTGGTGACTTAACCCTCAATACGGACGGCAGCCTGCTGTTCTCCGAAACCGGCGGCATGGACTTCCAGCCCATCACCGTTCAGCTTCCCGGCGGTCAGCAGGAGCCTTTCCTGTTTACCGTCAAGGGTCTGACAGCTCAATCGCAGCCCGGCCAAAGTGCTTTGACGACCTCCGTCGACTTTGAGGGTAGCTACAAAGTGCCCTCCTACCGGACGTCTAATTTTCTCGATCCCAAGGGGCGTGGTCTGGCCACCGGCTACGACACCGCTGTAGCGCTGCCCGGCAGCGGCGACAGCGAAGAGTACTTGAAGGAAAACATGAAATCCTTCGATATCGGCCAGGGCCATATGTCTCTGCGGGTCTCTAAGATTGATGGTACGACCGGTGAAATCGGTGGCACCTTTGAAGCTGAGCAACCCTCCGACACCGACATGGGCACCGCTAAACCCGTAGATATCAAGCTGCAAGGCGTCTTCTACGCCCGCCTCGAAGAAGCCTAGGGCCAGCCGTCATCTCATTTCCCCACAGTTTTGGGGTTCAGGAAGGAGCAAGTCTCCTTCCTTTTTTGTGGCCAATTGTAGGGCCGATGCCCTGGCGGAACCATCCATCCACTCGGCCAAGATTGGGCAGACATGTGGGTCTGCCCCTACCCACCTATTGGGCAGACACGTGGGTCTGCCTCTACCCACCCACCCACCTCCACGACGCGGTGTCGAGCATAGGTGATCTCGATCACACCTTCACCCCACCAATATCACCCCGGCCAGAGGGGGCTATCACCACGCGCTTTGGCCCTGCGCGGGATAGTAATGAGGTCGCGTGAAACCCCTGCCATGGTCTCTTCCCCCACCCTCTCCCCCTCCCCCCAACCCGTCACCTGGGGGCATCGAATTCAGACCAGTTTGCGACGACTCGCCACGGCTACCGCTGCTGTCATTGGTCTGTCGGCCATGGCCAGCCCCGGCGTCCTAGGCAGCACCCCTGGCCTGCCCAATGGCACCTACCTGTACGGCGAGTCTCCCGTTGCCGATACCATTGGCGCAGTTTATTTCGTGTTTGAGGCCAAGGACGGGCAGTTGACCGGAGCCCTCTATCAGCCGTCGTCATCCTTTGACTGTGTGCGTGGCACCGTGGGCAACGGAGCCCTCGATTTGACGATTACCGATGCCTACGACCAAACTGAATCGCCTTACTCGATCGCCGTCGGGGCTGGGGCTACCGTGGCCAGCACGGGCGGTGGTGCCATCCCTCAGCTAGAGGGCATGCATGCGATCGCGACCCTCTCTGGGCTAGACCACCAACTCCTCGCTACCTGTGCCAGCTATTAGCTGGGCAGATCCGGGCGCTGGGGATAGGATACCCCAGCGCCCGGATCCCTACACCGGGCGACCGTGCAGGGATCCCTGAGCATTGGTTGGGGGCTGTCTTTGGCTGGTTGCCACCCAGGCCCGATAGTCCTCCACCAGCTGCCGCTCGATGCGGTACTTAATCGTGGTCAAAATGCTGCCTAAGAAGGCTTGGCCGGTGCGATCGAGCACAGAAACAGGCATAAAGCGAATCGGCGGCGGCAGTTCTAAATGAATTTGCAAATCGGCCCGACCCTGGAGTTCGGTGTAGCTGGCCTGGTGTTTAGGCGTCAGGGTGCCCTGCAAGGCTAGGCCAAACGACTCATTGACAAAGCTTAAATACTCGGGGCCTTTGACCTGGCACGCCACCGACTCTAACCGCAGGGTACCATCGGCCAGGGACCACACCCGCAGGTCAGCGGTGGGTTCGATGCTAAGGCCAAAAAATTGGAGAGGCCGCAGGCTGAGTCGATAGACCCCTTCGCCTAGCACCTCAATGCGGCGCGGATCGGTAATGGCTTGAACCAAGCGCTGGGGCTGCCGCAGGTAGTGCTCGATGGGGATGGCCTCGTGGGGCACCCGCAACCGCAGGGTTTGGCTGGCGTGAAATTCATGCATAGAAAAACGCTACCTGAAAATGGGGCAGGACCCAGGAGAGATAAAGTTTTATGACTCTTGCTTAATAATTTAGTACGTTCTGAGCGATGGGTGGGGCTTGCCAAGCTCTTCTAGGCACCGTAAAAGGCCTGGCCTAAAGGGAGATGGGGAGATCCTCCCCGCTGGTATTCGGCTCTCCGACTCGCGGCTTGATCTGAGAAGGCGTTACATAGAGTTACTACTCATTCAGGGGCAATTGCACCCCAGGAGACCGCAATGACCTTTACTCCCACCCATGTTTTGATTTCGCGCACTAAAGAAACCCCGGTGCACCTGGTGGCCGGGCCCAAGGGCTACTGGCTCTACACCGAAGCCGAATGGCAGCGCGATACCACCCCTGCCTTTGAGATGCGCCCGAAGCTGGGCTTTTATTGCCGAGGGCAGCAGGTGGTTGGCTTTCGCCTCCAGCCCGTAGAAGCACCGGCCACCGCCGTACAGCCCCAAGCGGCCACCGTCAACTAAGTAATGCTGGGGCCGGAGTGCATGGGTGCTGCCCCTCGCCGCTGGTGGTGCCTGAGGATAGCGTGGCAAGGCTGATCGCTTCCTAGAGCACCAGTACAGTATGGCTAAAAACCCGGTTTCTTCGTCGCTGCGCTAACGGCATGACTTGCCTTCTGGCCGAGAAACCGGGTTTCTGTACCGACGTTCTAGGCTCTGGACGGTATCCTGGAGCTGTCGAAGGTTATCAGGATGATTCATGGCTCCTAGGACCGCTGAGCCTCCCTCGCTGCTCATCAAGCTGCTGGTGATCAAAAAAATGCTGTTCGGTGGGGTGATGCTGGCCGTTTCGGTCATGGCCGCCCTGGGCTGGGGCTACCACGATCAGGTCGTCGCCTTCGCCGATAGTTATTTACTCAACCCCGAGTATGGCCTGGTGCGCTGGGTGGTGGAACATTTAGCCAATGCCAAGCCCCAGGTGCTGGGCCAAGTGGCGGCCCTCACCGGGGTGTATGGGCTGCTGATTGAAAGTGCTGCGGTCGGACTGTGGCTGGGCTTCGTCTGGGCGGAGCCGCTCTTTATTGCCCTCGTCACGGTTCTACTGCCCCTCGAAATGGCCGAGGTGCTGCATCACCCGTCGCCTTCCAAGGTGCTGCTCTTGGTCATCAACCTGGCCATTGTCGTGATCTTGACGACCCATTGGCTGCGGGGCCGTAGCCACGAGCCGCCGATGGCCCCAGCGCCCTAGGCCAGCCCCCTAGACCGGCATTTCTCACGGCGCTGGGGAATGATGTCCCAGGGGTTACTCTGGCTCGGTCGTGGCTGTCATCGTGTAAATCTGGAGCCATTCGGCCACCACGTAGGGGGCGACCACCAGTCGGGCCGGGGATGCCTGGGCCAAGGGCACCTCTAGGGTCAACGGGATCGGTCGCTGGAGCTGGCTCAGCACCGCCTCAACGTCGTACTGGGCGACGTTATCTGGCAAGACCTGGGTTGTCTGCGGATCGACCTGGGGTGGGGCTAGCCACTGGGCTGAGGTACCAGTTTGCACGGCCAGGTTGCCCTGGCGATCGACGGTGCCCTGGCCCGGAAACCCGACTACCCGTAGATAGACTCCCTGAACGCCCTCTGGGGTGTAGCGTTTGAAGACGGTGGCTTGCCAGGCCAGATCGTTTTGGTCACGCAGGCTTTGGCGCGATCGGTAGGTGGTTTGCCCGGGTTGCTCGTGGTAGGTATGCACCGATGCTAACGCCGGTTCAGCTAAGGCTAACAGCAGCAAAACCCCCAGCAAAAGCGCAATGATGATGACCCGTAAGCTGCGCCAGATGACCATGGGTTACCCCACCTTTGGCGCTAGGGCTGCTCTGGGATAGGCGATGCGCTTGTGGTTGTACTGCAGCCACACCTGGACAAAAATTTCGGCAATCAGGGTCATGTGGTCGCGGGTGAGGCCCGACTCCACCAGCTGGTTATCTTTCCAGCGGGCGCGCAGAATGCGGTTGACCATGGCTAGGGCCTCGTCCGGGGTGGCTTCGGTGAGCGATCGCAGCGCCGCTTCGCAGGAGTCGGCCAGCATCACCAGGCCAGTTTCGGGCGACTGGGGAATTGGGCCGTCATAGCGAAAGTCTGATTCCTTGACGACCAGGGTCGGGTCGGCCTTGGCCATTTCTTGGGCCTGGTAGTAGAAGTAGCTGATCTGCATGGTGCCCTGGTGTTCAGGGATAAACGCACTCACCGCCTTGGGCAGCCGACAGCGGCGGGCCATGACCATGCCCTCCGTGACGTGCTTTTTGATAATCCCAGCGCTCAACCAGGGATCGTTGAGGGTATCGTGCTTGTTGGGGCCGCCCATCTGATTTTCGATAAAGCCCTGGGGATCGTGCATTTTACCAATGTCGTGGTATAGGGTGCCGGCGCGCACCAGCTCTACGTTACAGCCCAGAGCACGAGCGGCGGCTTCGGCCAGGCTGGTCACGAATACCGTGTGTTGAAAGGTGCCTGGGGCCTCTGCGGCCAATCGCTTCAGCATGGGCCGGTTGGGGTTCGACAGCTCGGCCAGGCGAATGGGGGTGACCAGGTCAAACAGGTGTTCTAGGTAGGGGCTGAGGCCCAGGGCCGCGATGCTGGAGATCACGCCATAGATACTCTGGAGGGCAACCCCCGCTAGCATGCCTGACCAGGCTGAAATTAACGAAATCGGGTTGAGCACCACGGTCAAGAACAGGTAAATGGCCCCCTGGGTTAGGCCCACGCCACCGCCCAGCAGGGCCAGTTCTTCGCGCGATCGCATCCGGCCCGCCAGCAGGCTACACCCAAAGGCCCCCGTTGCCCCGGCCATAAACGAGATCCCGCCTACGGTAGCACCGATGGGCAGCAGCACGGCCACCAGGGCCACCAGGGTACCCCCGAGTACCGGGCCATAAAAGCTACCCGCCAAGAGGCCAATGGCTGGTAACCCGTAGGCCTCCACTCCCACCATTTTCATGACGCCGCAGCTGACCACCATGGCGGTAATTAAAAAGTAGTCTTGCTGGCGCAGGCGCTGGGGTACCCAGCGTTCGATCAGCAGAAAAAGACCGATCCCGCCCGCCACCAGCCCGCCAAACATGGCCAGACCCCAGTAGTTAAAGCGGCGCTGGCTGAGGTTGAAGTGGTCGAGCAGTACAAACTTGCTCTGGGTAATGGTGTCTCCGGCACTGACGATCAGTTCTCCCTGCTGCACCTTGACGACCACGGGCTTGACGGACTCGGCGGCCATGTCGGCCTGAACGCGGGTGCGATCGGTATCTTCTACCAGGTTGGGCTGAAGGGTCGAGAGCAGCAGTGCTTGGGAAAAGGGCTCGATGGTGCGGGGTAGGGTGCCCTTGAGTTGAAGCTGTACCGCCCGGCTCAGGTTATCGGAAGGGAGCCCAGAGGAAATCCCCTGGGCCAGCATGCGCTCTGCCGCTGTGCGCAGGGCTGCCTGGGTGGTCGTCCAGCCCTGGGGTGGCAGATTAAAGAGCTGAGGATCCGCCGGTAGGCCCTCGACCTGGCTGGCCAACAGGGTTAAGTTGGCTAGGGCCTGCTGATACCCCTGCCGAGTGTTTTCGACCTGGGTCAGGAGCTGATCAAAGTCACTGCGTGGAGACCGCTGGCCGTAGCCCCACAGTTCGCCTAGGGCTTTTTTTTGGTCGGGGGTGAGGGTTTGATTGCGCAGCAACCGGTCGAGTTCAACCCGTTCGTTCTGGACGCTCTCCTCGGCTAGGGGGTCGATCAGACTGCGCAGCTTGAGCCAGGTGGCATCGTCGGACTGACGCAGGTAAAGCTGTACCTGGGTGGATAAAATGTCGGTGGAGACAAAGGGCACTGCCCCCGCCTGGCGACGAATGTCGTCGGCCTGGGCAACCAGGGTATTGAGTGATTGCAGCACCGCATCATTGGTGCTGCTCTCCAGCCGCAGCACCCGGAGGGCACCGTTGCGGGCATCGCGACGGCGCTCTTCGGTGGTTTGCTTGTCTTCGACGCGGGCATTGTCAGGGGCAAAAACGGCAACGGGGGCGACGTTCCCCACCTGCAACCCCGGCTGATTGTAAAATCGCTGCCCCAACACCGCCGTTAAGGTCAGAGCGGTGAGGGTAAACGCTAGTTTAGGATGACGAATACCTTTGCGCCGCCTGAGCGGACGACAGGGCTGGGGTGGCTGAGGGGGTAGTCCGCCGATCTGTGGCACGGGCAGGGGCCTAGACCCTGGCTCAACCGGGCCGGGGCCTAGGGTGGCGGCGGGCGATCGCGGCGACGATGTCGCCTGGGTAGGCATGAGAGATACTGGCGTCTGATGTGCTGGAGTCCACCAGCGCTCAACCGCAGCCACAAGTTCCTGAATTGCCTTCATAGGTTAAGACAGCTAAAGAGGCCGAGACAGAGACGAATGAACTCCACTATGACTGATGACCTACGCGCACCCTACTCCGCAGCATGGTTTAAAAAACCTGCCCAGGAGCGTATCTACACATGCACCCGCACATGCAATCAGGCCATTAGCCCCGCTCGGCCACCCCTGAGGCTATTATAGGCGGCGACCTGGTTCAATGCCTGGGCTGAGGGTTAAACCCTAATGCCCAGGGAAAAGGACGGTGAAGATAGGGTGGGCTGACCGCCCACTCCGGCCCAGCGATGGTATAGCGCCACGGCTAAGTCTGCCAGGGCATTGGTCGTCAGCCCGACCCAGGGGTCTGGCTGGGCAGCGCGGTACTCTATCAACCACCGCTGACGCATCTCGGCACTGAGGCTGGCCCGTCCTCCCCCGAGCCCGACTAGCAACCCGATCAAGGCCGTTGTTGCCCTGTCGTAGTGCCGCCGATGGGCAATGCCCAGGGCCACCGCCAGTTGCCCCTGGCTCTGGGCTACCAGCTCTACGGCGGGCACTAAATCCTGGCCCCAGGGCTCCGTAGGCCGTAGCCAGCCGTAGCCATCGTCTGCCCTCGGGGGTGTCTTCTGGGGGGGGCTTTGGGGAGCCATCGCCCTACAGAGGGTCATGAATAGCTGATCGCAAGCACTGGTGGCGGCGGGCGAGACTCCCAGGTCTGAGGCCCAGCGTCCGAGGGCGGCCCGGTGGTGACCATGGGCATCGGCCTTGATCCACAGGTAGGGGAACGCATTGACGGCTACCGCCGCCGCCGAGGTCAGACCCTGGAAGTGGGGTCGCCAGAGTTGCGGGGGAAGGACATCCCCTCCGGCACAGGCTTGGCCCACCCGCAGGAATCCTCCTTGCCACCCCCGATCGCCCATGGCCAGACTATCGGAGCGGTGGATCGCCCAG
>JAIXUR010000385.1 GCA_027483425.1 Cyanobacteriota bacterium
AGAATTCATCCCCAACAGCGAAATCTATAGCCTGCCGCCCTCCGGCAACCCACCCGGCGCTGAGTCTACAGATCCGCGCGAACCCGTGCGCGTCATGCTCATCGGCACCGCCACCGGCATGGAACTTGTCATCGCCCATCTCCACAGCATCGGCTTTGCCGAACCCCGCGCCTGGAGCAAACCTCAGATCGACCCCACCACCGGCCAACCCATGCGCATTCTTACCAAATGGATACGCCGCTAGCGCTCTAGCCAATCTACCAATCCAGCGGTTTGCCATCGCGAAAGAACCAGTCTGTGAGGATATCCTCACCAAACCTTTTCACTCAGCAGAGTGTCTAGATCCGTTCTCCCTGGCCAGCGATCGGGAAACACTGTTTGGGGATAGTCTTCTCGGGCATCAGACAGGGCATTTTCCCAGAGTTCTGGAAAGGCCTCTAGCCAGTGCTGGCGCAAGCTAGGAGATTGTTTAAGCAACTTTTGCAGCTGTCGCCGCTGTTCTCGAATTGTGAGTTCCCAGCCGCGATAGTCGTTGGGAGAGGCTACGTACAACCGCTTCAGCAAGTGGTTGAGCAATACCTCGACTCGACTTTCCAACTCCCGGCGATGGCCCTCTGGGCCGGTCTTTGACCATCGCGTCCTGCCAATCCCTCAATTTCCTCAATCAAGTGCTTCAATATCTAGCGCGGCAAACTCGCCTGCCTTGAGCTTGGCCACGGTGTCGTCGTACCAGGCCACTAGGTCTTGCTGGTAGAGGGTTGGAGCAGAGGTTGCTTTAACCATCAGCGATGCTCGTAGAGAGGACTGTAACCACGATTTTGGTGCCTGCCCACATTTTACCGGTCCAGCCAAGGGATCGACCGGCACTGAGGAGGTCTGGGAGCGATCGGCGAAGCCCAGGTCATGATCTGAGGTATTTTGGCTTGCCTCCCTTAGTTTGGTAGAATCAGGAGCTTGCAACCAAACACCGCAGCCCGTCGATTTCAAGGAGAACCCCATGGCCCGCATGTATTACGACAGTGACGCCAACTTAGATTTGCTCAACGGCAAGACCGTTGCCATTATTGGCTATGGCTCCCAGGGCCATGCCCATGCCCTCAACCTCAAAAACAGCGGCGTCAACGTCATTGTGGGTCTGTACGAAGGCAGCCGCTCCACCGCTAAGGCCGAAGCCGAGGGCCTCACCGTCAAACCCGTGGCCGATGCCGTTAAGCTAGCCGACTGGGTGATGATTTTGCTGCCCGACGAAGTGCAGCGCACCATTTATAAAGAAGCGATCGCCCCCAACCTAGAGGCGGGCAACGTGCTGCTGTTTGCCCACGGCTTCAACATTAACTTTGGCCAGATCGTGCCCCCCGCCGATGTGGACGTGGTGATGGTGGCCCCCAAAGGCCCCGGCCACCTGGTGCGTCGCACCTACGAAGAGGGCCAAGGGGTACCCTGTCTGTTTGCGGTGTACCAAGATGCGACCGGTCAGGCCCGCGATCGCGCCATGGCCTACGCTAAGGGCATTGGTGGCACCCGTGCTGGCATTCTCGAAACCACCTTCCGCGAAGAGACCGAAACCGACCTGTTTGGCGAGCAAGTCGTGCTCTGCGGCGGCCTCAGCGAGCTGATCAAAGCCGGGTTTGAGACCCTGGTGAATGCGGGCTACCAGCCTGAACTCGCCTACTTTGAGTGCCTCCACGAAGTGAAGCTGATTGTCGATCTAGTGGTCGAGGGCGGTCTGGCCAAAATGCGCGACAGCATCTCCAACACCGCTGAATACGGCGACTACACCCGTGGCCCCCGCATCATCACCGACGAAACCCGCGCCGAGATGAAGAAGGTGCTGAAGGAAATTCAGACCGGCCAGTTTGCCCGCGAGTTTGTGCTCGAAAGCCAGTCGGGCAATGCGGGCTTCACCGCCATGCGCCGCCGCGAAGCCGAGCACCCCATCGAAGCCGTGGGTAAGGATCTGCGGGCGATGTTTAGCTGGCTGAAGAAGGCGTAATTGGGTCGGTAGGGGCACAGCACTGCTGTGCCCCTACTGGGTTTAGGCTTCTACCTTCACTTTGTTGCTATAAAACGCCACGTAGCCCTTGATATTGCTGGCTGCAGGCTTGGGTTCGGCGTAGTACCAGGCGGCCCCGGCATTCACGTCGCCGTTGACGACGATATCGTAGTAGCTGGCGGTGCCTTTCCAGGGGCAGCCGGTGGTTTTGCTGATCGGCTTAAAGTAGTCCATATTCAGCGAGGCAGGGGGGAAGTACTGGTTCCCTTCCACGACTTCGCAGGCATCGCTCTCGGCTAGGACAACGCCGTTCCAGGTAACTTTGGCCATGGGATATTCTCCGGTTTTTTCTTTAAGACTATAACGAATCCCCACAGCGAATCCCCAGGGCGAATCCCCGCCGGGGAAAGGCGCACCTTACCTCGATTGGCCCCACCTGCTGACCCCTTGCCCCGCCATGCTCGATCAGTCTCAGACTCCTATTCTCACGGCGTTGCAGGCCAGCCGTCAGCGGCCCCACGCGGCGTTTTATGCGCCGGGCCACAAGCGGGGCCAGGGGGCCTCGGCTCGGTTGAGGGCACTGCTGGGGGAGGCCGCGCTGGCGGCAGATTTGCCAGAATTGCCCGAGTTGGACAATTTGTTTGCCCCCGAGGGGGTGATTCTGGCCGCCCAGGAACTGGCGGCGGCGGCCTTTGGGGCCGATGGCCCCGAAGGGCCGGTCTCGGACTATCGCACCTATTTTCTCGCCAATGGTTCGACCTGCGGCATTGAAGCGGCCATTCTCGCCACCTGCGGCCCCGGCGACAAAATCATTGTGCCCCGCAATGCCCATCGCTCGGTAATTGCGGGGCTAGTGTTGTCGGGGGCCATGCCGGTTTTTGTGGCCCCAGAGTACAGCTCCGAGCTGGGGTTGGTGCTGGGGGTCAAGGTCGAAACCATCGCCGCCGCCCTGGCCCACCATCCCGAGGCCCGCGCGGTTTGGGTGGTGTCGCCCACCTACCATGGGGTTTGCTCGGATATTGCCGCGATCGCCGCCCTAGCCCACCACCACGGTCTGCCGTTACTGGTGGACGAAGCCCACGGGCCGCACTTTGCCTTTCACCCTGATCTGCCGACCCCGGCCCTGGCCCTGGGGGCTGACTTGGTGGTGCAGTCGACCCACAAGGTGTTGGGAGCGTTGAGCCAGGCGGCGATGCTCCACACTCGGGGCGTTGGCGAAGCCTCTCCCCAGGAGAATCGCATTGACCCCTCCCGCCTGCAAGCGGCCCTCCAGCTCACCCAATCCACCAGTCCCAATGCCCTGCTGCTGGCGTCGTTGGATGCCGCCCGCCATCAGATGGCGACGGAGGGCCAGGCGTTGTTAGCAGATACCCTCACCCTGGCCCAGCACCTGCGATCAGAGCTGGTGAAAATTCCTGGCCTCCAGGTGATCGATAAACCAGCGGTCATGGCTTTCCCCAGCGTGGCGGACCTCGATCTAACCCGATTGACGGTGGATGTGTCGGGGCTGGGGATAACGGGGCTAGAGGCCGACGACATTCTGCACCACGAGCTGGGCGTCACCGTTGAACTCCCGGAACTACGGCATCTGACCCTGATCGTCAGCCTGGGCAACACCTGGGCCGATGGGCAGCGGGGCGTCGAGGGCTTTCGACGGCTGGCGGCAAGAGTCGCCGCCCAACCACCGACTCCTGCCGGCTGGGTTCCCCCTGTCCCCCCAGCGCCTTCGGAGGCCCCATTCACCCTGCCCGTGGTGTCGCCCCGTGAGGCCTTTTTTGCCGCCACTGAAACCGTGGTAGCCCAGGCCGCCATTGGTCGGCTCAGCGCAGATACCATCTCAGCCTACCCACCGGGCATCCCGACCCTGGTGGCGGGGGAGGTGATTAGTGCAGGGGCGATCGCATACCTGGCCACGGTTAAACAACAGG
>JAIXUR010000489.1 GCA_027483425.1 Cyanobacteriota bacterium
CCCTCGCCCCCTGGCTGGAGGATTTGAAGGCGCGATCGCGGCCCCTGGGTGGGCAGCTGAGTCAAGGCCCCCAAACCGTGACCCTCGCCGTCCCCTTCCGCACCGCTGCCGACCTTGTCCAGCGGTTCACTCAGGTGTTTGCCGTCGCTGAGGGTGCCCCTGACGCTGTCCATGGGGCGACCACTGGCGTCCAGGACGGTAATGCCCTATCCCAGGGGCCAGGCCCGCGCCTGGAGTTAGCTGGTTGGGGAGTCGTGCCCTTTGAGCTGGCCATCGACCAACGGAACTGGGGTTTGGCCAGCCGTACCCACCTGACCTACGTCCTCGACCTGCAGGATTTGCCTGCCAACGGCGATGGCCTCACCGATACCGCCCCCCCCTGGGCTGACCTCCGTCTTCGTCTCCAGGTGCCCTGGGGGCTAGCCGAGAACCCTCAGGGCACCCCCCCCATCACCCAAGATGTGACCGGAGCCACCTGGCAACTCCAGCCGGGGCAGCTGACCCGCATTGACGTCGTCTTTTGGGTGCCCAACGCGGTGGCCCTGGGCACCCTAGGCATTGTGGCCCTAGTGCTGGGGGGCTACGGGCTGCGCTACCGAGTGCTGAAGCAGGGACTCGGGCAAAACGTCAAACCTTGAACCCCAGATAGAACTGACGCTGCCAGAGTTCCGTTCCTGCCTGACCCCTGACCCCTGGCTCCTGACTTCTGACTCCTGAATCCTGAATCCTGCCTCCCGCCTCCATCAGCTTGACCCGCCTTAAAACATACCCCCTAAAAACCTTTGGCCAAAGTTAAAGTCTGCCTGGTTAAATAGACCTAGCGATTTGACCTAGCAATGGAAGGCCCAGAGCAATGAGACAGATTAATTTCGTTGTTATTTTTGTGATTGCGTTAGCCTTGGTACTATTCGGGATTGAAAACACCGAGCCAGTGATTATCCACATTGCCCCCGGCCTGGATGTGGAGTCTCCCCTCTGTGTGGAGCTGATCATGGCCATGGGCATTGGGGCCGTATTTGCTTGGGTGTTTAGCGTTTGGGCCCAGGTGCAGGGCTACATGACCTTTGGTAAACAAATGCAGCAGCGTGAACTGCACATTCAGAAACTGGAACAGGACGTACAGCGCTACCAGGTCGAGCTCGAAGAACAGAGTCTGATGCTGCCCGCCGCCAAGCCCGCCAACGGCGACAGCGATGAAGCCTTTGCCCAGTAGGTTTTACGGCCATCGGGGGGAGAGTTCGTTAAGATAGGGCAAATTCTCGCCTGGGGTACTTTATCCATAGGCGATGGTTCACGTGCTCCCCTAGTTGCTCCAGGAACTAGGGACGAGAGCAAACCTAATCACCTACCCATCACCTACATTTAGGCGGGAAACTTCTATGACTCCTGAGCAGGCTGAAGCCAAATCATCGTCTACCCTCGCAGCGGTTTACCGCTTTCTAGGGGGCGCGGCCTTGGGTACATTTTTGATGGTGATTTTGATGTCCTACGGAACCTCCATGCCCTGGAGCCTGGCTCAGGTGGGTGTGTTATCGCTGCCGGTGGTCGGGTTTGGGGTACTGGCGGTGGTTTGGGGCCAACAGTTCATCGATGCGGTCATGCAGACCTTAAACAATGCCGGGTTTTAACCCCAGGATTGCCCCTCTATGTCCTCATCCCTGGCTCAAACCGCGATCGCCTTTCTCATCGACCTGGCCGAGCAGGGCGAGATTGATCCGTGGGATGTCAAAGTCATTGACGTAATCGATCGCTTCTTGTCTCTGCTCAAGACCCAGGCGGCCGCCCTAGCCAGCCAGGGGCGCACCCCCTACGAGGCCAACCTGTCGGAGTCGGGCCAGGGGTTTCTCTATGCCTCCATGCTGGTGCTACTGAAGGCCGATACCATGGTGCGGGCCGAAGCTGAGGCCGAGGCCGAGGCCGCCGCCGGTGACGTCTGGGAAGAGGAGGTGCTAGAGACGGTGCCTCTGCCCCGCAACCTGGAGCGGCACCTGCACCGGCGGGCCGTAGCCCCCGCCCCCCAGCGGCGGCGGGTGACGCTGCAAGAGCTGATTCAGCAGCTAGAAACCATGGCCACCGTCATGGCTGACCACACGCCGCGCCTGCGGGCCCGGCGGGCCCGGCCTCAGCCCCAGCGTCAGGCGGTGCGCGCCATCGCTCAGCTGGCCCACCAGGAGAACCTCTCCGAAATCGCCGCCGCCCTCGAAGCCTTCCTTGACCAGTACTGGGACGAGCTCGGTGAACAGGCGCTCTGGCTCGACTTTGAGCATTTGCTGAGCCAGTGGCCTCAGTTTAAGCCTGCGGATCTCGAAGACAGCCACGAGTTTGACAGCCCCCAGGCTGAGTCTGTCCACGAAAAAGTGGGGGTGTTTTGGGGGCTATTGTTTCTCTCGGCCCAGTCTAAGGTGGAGATGGCCCAAGATAACTTTTACGGCGATCTGCGGGTCAGAAACCTGAACCGCGCCCCGATTACCGCCGAAGAAGCAGAATTACCGGCGTTTATGCTACCTGATTAAGAATGTTCCAGCTCATCACTCATCCAGGGTTGTGATGGGACAGACCCACTGGGATGATTACAGCGTCCTGGAGCGGGATAGTCCATGAGATGGAATATTCTAAGGCCAAAACGCAAAGACTAGAGAGTGCTCAGGATGGCTACCCCGTTCGCGGCTCAGCGGGCTATTTTAAAGGAAGTGTGAGAACTCCTTGAAGGCCAGATAGGTTTCATGGGGACTGGCGTACAGCCCTGCTAGCATGGCTGGGTGCTTGTCCCTCCTGGGATTCTGCTTGGCTCGGGGTAACCTGTCCCTTAGGGTATTCCATCTAAAAAACGTCCTGGTAAAGTCTGCTAACTTCTCCTGTTAGGACTGCTGCAGTGAAACCTCGGATCAGTATTTAGCTGGAACAGACTTATAAGGAATTGATTAGCGGTAGATCTATCCTCTTAACAGTATTAAGGATCCTATTTTTATGAAAGCCATGATCTTGGCTGCCGGTAAAGGCACCCGTGTTCGGCCCATCACCTACACGATTCCCAAGCCCATGATTCCGATCATGCAGAAGCCAGTGATGGAATTTTTGCTGGAACTCCTTCGCCAGCATGGCTTTGACCAAATTATGGTGAACGTTAGCCACCTGGCCAACGAGATTGAGGGTTACTTTCGCGATGGTCAGCGCTTTGGGGTTGAGATCGCCTACTCCTTTGAGGGCCGCATCGAAGAGAATGGCGAACTGGTGGGCGATGCCATTGGTTCGGCCGGGGGCATGCGTAAGATTCAAGATTTTTCGCCGTTCTTTGACGATACCTTTGTGGTGCTCTGCGGCGACGCCCTGATCGACCTTGACCTGACCGAGGCGGTGCGTCGCCACCGGGCCAAAGGCTCCATCGCCACCATCATTACCAAAACCGTGCCGCTCAAGCAGGTGCCCAGCTATGGGGTGGTGGTGACTGACCCCGAGGGGCGAGTCAAGTCATTTCAGGAAAAGCCCTCGGTAGAGGAGGCCCTGAGCACCGAGATCAACACCGGTATTTATATCTTTGAGCCCGAGGTGTTTAACTACATTCCCTCCGGCGTGTCCTTTGACATTGGGGGCGACCTGCTGCCCAGTCTGGTGGCCAACAATGCTCCCTTCTACGGCATTCCCATGGAGTTTGAGTGGGTCGATATTGGTAAGGTGCCCGATTACTGGCGCGCCATTCAAGACGTGCTCACCGGGGTGGTCAACCTGGTGGATATTCCCGGTGAAGAGATTCGCCCTGGGGTGTACGTGGGGCTCAACGTCAAGGCCAACTGGGACAAGGTCAACCTCGAAGGCCCGGTTTATATCGGCGGCATGACCCACATCGAAGACGGGGCTACGATCATTGGCCCCAGTGCCATTGGCAACAACTGCTCGATCTGTAGCGGGGCGATCGTCGACAAGAGCGTGATTTTTGAATACTCGCGCATTGGGCCGGGTGTGCGCCTGGTGGACAAGCTGGTGTTTGGCCGCTACTGCGTGGACAAAACCGGGGCCTCCATCGACATGAAGGCCGCCGCCCTCGACTGGTTGATTACCGATACCCGTCAGGAGTTTCCGCTAATGCCGCCGGTCGAGCACCAGGCGATCGCGGAGTTGCTCGAGCAGCACATCTAGCCGTCGCTCTCGGCCACACAACCGCAAAAACCCTGGGGATGCTGAACATCCCCAGGGTTTTTGCCATCTATCCCAGGGTGGAATCCTGTATAACCCAATGAAATGTTGTCTTTGATACAACTCATTCAGGGGCTTTTCCCAATTCTTATAGGATGCTGTAAAAGCTAAAGGCAGCCGTTACCGCATGCGGTGGGACTGCGAACTGGATGGTTCGTTGGGCAGGCTGTGATTTTATCCCTGTATTGGAGAGATTTGGAGACACAATGAGCGATCGCAACCGTTCTTTTCGTCTATCGCGGCGACAGGTAATGCGGGGTCTGCTGGCCTCCTCTGCCTTTGGTCTAACGGCTAAGCTGAGCACCGGCTGCGCCCAATCGCCCAGCACCGGGGGCGATGCGGCCACTGGCGACGCTGGGGCTGAAGAAATTGTCGTGGGCTTTATCTATGTCGGCCCGAAGGATGACTTTGGCTACAACCAGGCCCACGCCGAGGGGGCTGCGGCCATGGCGGCCAACGTGCCCGGCATTCGTCTAGTGGAAGAGGCCAGCGTGCCCGAAACCACGGCGGTGGCCGAGACCATGCGCAACATGATTGAAATTGACGGGGCCAAGGTGCTGTTTCCCACCTCTTTTGGCTACTTCGACCCCCACATTTTGGCTCTGGCCGCAGAGTTTCCTGATGTGCAGTTTTTCCATGCTGGGGGCCTGTATCAGGAGGGTGTCCACCCCAACAACGTCGGCAGCTACTTTGGCTTCATTGACGAAGCTCAGTACGTGGCCGGGGTGGTGGCCGGGCGCATGAGCCCGACGGGCAAGCTGGGCTTTGTGGCGGCTAAGCCCATTCCCCAACTGCTGCGCAACGTCAACAGCTTTACCCTGGGGGCGCAATCGGTGAACCCGGCGGCCACCACCCAGGTGGTATTTACCGGCGACTGGTCGGTGCCCGTTAAGGAAGCCGAGGCGACCAACAGCATGGTGGATCAGGGTGTTGATGTGATTACCTGCCACGTTGACAGCCCCAAGGTGGTGATGGAGACCGCCGAGAAGCGCGGGGTCTATACCTGCGGATACCACGCCAACCAGAGCAGTCTAGCTCCCAAGGGCTACCTCACCGGGGCCGAGTGGGATTGGGCGACGGTCTATACCCGGCTGGGCAAAGAATTTATGGAGGGTAAGACCTTGATGTCCGGGGCTATTCCCCACATTCTGCGGGGGGGGTTAGCTGATGGGTTCTGTAAGCTGTCTCCCTACGGGCCTGCTGTCACCCCTGAGGCCAAGACCGACGGCGATGCGGCTATCGCCGGCATTAAGTCAGGGAAGGTGGTGATTTACAAAGGGCCCCTGGAGACCAATACCGGCACGGAAGTGCTTCCGACTGGCAAATCTCTTCCCATCGACGATGTTGAGCTAGAGAAAATGGACTACTTGGTCAAGGGCGTAGTTGGATCCATATAACTAGGGAATAACCATGGCGTCGATGACAACCTGGCGGCGATCGCTGGAGGCTGTGGCTCTGCCCGTCGGAGCGGTGTTGGTGGCCTTCGTGATCTTTGGCATCTTTTGTGCCTTGGCGGGGGCTAACCCCTTGGCGGTATACGGTTCTATCTACAAGGCGGCTTTTGGCAGCTGGAGTGCCTGGCAAAATACTTTGATTAGGGCCGCGCCCCTGATGTTGACCGCCCTCTGTACGGCTCTGCCCGCCCGTCTGGGGCTGGTGATTATCGGTAACGAGGGGGCGTTGGTCATGGGTGGTCTGGCCGCGGTGCTGACCGGTTTGGCCCTGGGGCCGAGCCTGCCCGGTGGTCTGGCGCTGGTGGCCATGGCCCTGGCCAGTCTAGTGGCAGGGGGGCTCTGGATTATGTTGGCGGGGGCGCTGCGTCACTACCGGGGCGTGAACGAGACGATCAGCAGCCTACTGCTGAACTACATTGCGATCGCCCTGATGAACCAACTCGTGCAAGGACCACTGCGGGATCCGGCCTTTGTGAGCAAGCCCTCCAGCTATGAGATTGTCGAGACGGCGTGGCTGGGCACCCTGCCCGCCACCCGCATTCACTGGGGTCTGATCTACGGTCTAGTGGCCTCAGCCCTGGCCTACATTCTGATTCAGCGCACGACCTTTGGCTTTGCTGCCCGCACCGCCGGGGGCAATGTGCGCGCCGCCCGCATTGCCGGGTTACCGGTGGGCAAGCTCACCCTAGCCGTATGTTTCCTAGCTGGGTCCTGCGCTGGCCTAGCTGGCATGGTAGAGGTGGCCGCCGTGCAAAAGCGGCTAAATGAGTCCATTGTGTCGAGCTATGGCTACGCGGGTATCTTGGTGGCCTTCGTGGCCCGCCACAACCCCCTGGCCACGGTGCTGGTGTCGGTGATGCTTGGGGGCATTTTGGCGGCTGGCGGCATTTTGCAGCGGTCCCACAACCTACCCGATGCCACCGTACTGGTGTTTCAGGGCATTGTGTTTCTGTGCGTTTTGTACAGTGACTCCCTCTACGGGCGGCTGCCCATTTTTCAGGAACGCTCTGAGCGCCCTGGCAGTGCCGTGGCGGCCAGTTAGATCACGAACTCTAGGGGAGATGGCGGGTGGCTGAGGTGATCAACCTAAGGCGATTTCTGGACAATAGTTTCCCAAATGGTGGGCAATGCCCACCCTACAGCGGCTACAGTCGCTAGATATAAGCTGGGTCTTCTTGCCTAGAAATCTCCTTAGGATGGGCAAAGCAACCCTTGTCCATCGCTCCTCATGCTAGGACAGGCCAAATTGTGAAGATGTGAGAGGAACAAATGGCGACAGAATTACTGGGCTGGTGGGGAGTACCCCTGGGCATTGTGGCAGGTACCCTGCGGGGCAGCGTTCCTTTTTTGCTGGTGAGCCTGGGGGAGTGCCTGACGGAGAAAAGCGGCAAAATCAACCTGGGTCTGGAAGGCACGCTGCTGATGGGTGCCATGAGCGCCTACGCCATTTCCTACCTCAGCTCCGGTCTGGTTGGCCCGGCCTTGGCCCCTTGGCTGGGGGTGCTGGCGGCGGGGGCGGCAGGCATGATGCTAGGGGCCATTCACGGGTGGCTGTCGCAGCAGCCCCGAGTCAACGATGTGGCGGTGGGCATCGCCATGATTATTTTTGGCAGTGGCCTGGCCAATTTTTTGGGTAAGCCCTTTATTCAGCCCCAGGCACCGCAGTTGCCCACCCTGTCCCTGGGTGGCTGGAGTGATCTGCCCCAGGTACAGTCGGCCCTGCTGATTAGCCCGCTGTTTTTGCTAGGGGTGGCGATCGTGCCGCTCATGAGCTGGTTCTTTAAGTCGACCCGTTGGGGGCTCTACGTGCGGGCAGTGGGTGACAGCCCCGATGCCGCCAAGGCCATGGGCATTTCGATTTTTGGGGTGCGCATGGCGAGCATTGTGGCGGGCAGCTTTTTAGCGGGCATTGGCGGGGCCAGCCTGTCGCTGTTTTACCCCGGCGTGTGGACTGAGCGCATCTCCAGCGGCCAGGGTTTGATGGCGGTGGCGCTGGTCATTTTTGCCCGTTGGCAGCCCTGGCAATGTTTGTGGGCGTCGCTGCTGTTTGGGGGTGCGCAGTCCCTAGGGCCCGCGTTTCAGTCAGTGGGTATTGACTCCTACTACTATCTGTTTAATGCAGCGCCGTACATTTTGACCCTGGTGATTATGATCATTACCTGTTCGCCCAAGCGCACCCTGGCCGGGGCACCGGGGGGGCTGGGTCAGGATAGCTGATCACGGCTGACCTACAGCCATCTCCCCTTGGGTTAGGACAATACAACGGGCTTGGGGTGGCGGGCCAGATCGCCACCCAATGTTGGCTATGTCGGCGTCTCTTGGCCTCAGCTACCCGGTAGGGCCCTATTCAACCTTTAGGTACGCGGCTTAGCGGTCGTTACAGTGGGATAATCTAGATTGGCAGCCGACTTTGAGGGGAATGGCCTCGAAACGTCCCAGCGCCTAGCCCCCTTGACCCCTCGATTGAGACAGTACCCTATGACCCTGGCTGAGCAGCTCATTCGCATGGCAGAAGACGAGCTGACCGAGTACAGCACCGATGCCCGCAAAATTGAAAAACTGCGCCGCAAGTTTAGCTTCGCCGTTCCCTACCCTAAGCAAGCTGCAGTGCGGGAGGAGGTGGCGGACAGCATTCCCAGCAATTTTCTCGCTAAGCTGATCGAAGAAAACCGGCAGACGGTAGCCCTGCCGTTTTGGGGCATTGGTGGCCTGGGTTTGCTGCTGGGCATTTCAGGGCAGCAGCCCCTGGATTTGATCGCCACGGGGGTTGGCTTTTACCTGGCCTTTCAAATTCAAAAGTTGGGCTGGGAATTAGAAGCCAAGCGCTTAGTGCTTAAAACCCTAGACGAGATCGAGGCCAGCGTTAAAAACCCTGCACCGGAAGCTCCATGACCTCTGCGATCGCCAATCAAACTGCTCTGATTACTGGAGCCAGCAGCGGCATTGGAGCGGCCTGCGCCCGTGCTTTCGCCTCGGCGGGGGCGCGGCTAATCGTGGCCGCCCGCCGCTCAGAACCCCTGCAAGCCTTAGCCGAAGCGCTCCAGCAGCAGCACCCGGTGGAGGTTTTGCCCGTGGTGCTCGACGTGCGCTACCCCGAGGCCGTCAGCGCTGCGATCGCAGGCTTGCCCGCCCCCTGGCGAGACATTGACATTTTGATCAACAACGCTGGGCTCAGTCGGGGGCTCGATAAACAATACGAAGCCCCCCTAGACGACTGGGAAGCCATGATCGACACCAACATCAAGGGGCTGCTCTACGTCACGCGGGCGGTGGTACCGGGTATGGTGGCTCGGGGGCGGGGCCATGTGGTGAATGTGGGGTCGATCGCTGGACGACAGACCTATCCCGGCGGCAGCGTCTACTGTGCCACCAAGGCGGCGGTGCGATCGCTCTCCGAAGGGCTAAAGCTCGACCTGCTGGGCACCCCCGTCCGGGTCACCAATATAGACCCCGGCCTGGTCGAAACCGAGTTCAGCGTCGTGCGCTTTGGAGGCGACGCCGACCGAGCTAAAGGGGTTTACCAAGGCATGACGCCCCTCACGGGCGATGACGTGGCCGATGTTATCCTATTTGCTGTTACTCGCCCACCCCACGTCAACATCAGCGATGTGCTGCTGCTGCCGACGGATCAGTCCTCAATGTTCCACATCCATCGTCGGCCTGAATCCATCGCCTGAATCGGGCTCCTGAATCGAGGGCCTACCCCCGACCCGTGATCAGGACGATACAATTATCGGTGGCACGCAACCGTTCCTTCCTTGCCCATACAACTATGACTCTTTCCGTTGGCGACCCCGCCCCCGACTTTAGCCTCCCTGATGCCACGGGCAAAGCCTACAGCCTGGCTGACCTGAAGGGTCAGCGGGTGGTGCTGTACTTTTACCCCCGTGACAATACCCCCGGCTGCACCAAAGAAGCCTGCGGCTTTCGCGATCGCTACGCCGATTACCAGGGCAAAGATATCGTCGTGCTGGGGGTCAGCACTGATGACGCCAAATCCCACGGCAAATTTATCGACAAGTTCAGCCTACCCTTTCCGCTGTTGGTGGACGAAGGCGGTGAGATGGCCAGCCGCTACGGCGTTTATGGCCTGAAAAAGTTTATGGGTAAAGAATACATGGGTATTACCCGCAGCACCTTTATCATTGGCCCCGACGGCAACCTGGAAAAAATCTACCTCAAGGTCAAAGCTGAAACCCACGCCGACACCGTGCTGGCCGACCTGGAAACCCTGTAGCCCATGGCTTATTTTGCCCATATTCTGCGCACCCTAGTAGGGCTGTTGCTGCGTCGGCCCATTTTGGGCACCTGCGTGATTCCCCTGATGGCTGATGGCACTATTGTGCTGGTGCTTCGCCGCGACAACGGATTGTGGAGTCTACCCGGCGGCATTGTTGACTGGGGCGAAGACGTGATCACCGCGGCGGCTCGCGAATTGCGGGAGGAGGCGGGTCTGGAAACCGTGGGGCTAGACCGTCTGGTGGGGGTTTATTCCCAGCCGGGGCGCGATCCACGCTTCCATTCGGTATGTGTAACCGTAGCGGTGCGGGTCACGGGTCAACCCTACCCCGCCGACCCGCGCGAAATTTTAGAAGCCCGTGCTTTTATGCCTGAGGAGCTGCCGTGGGATCACCTGTCCCACGACCATCGCCAGCATTTGCAAGACTTCTTTAAAGGAGAAACGGTTTTAGCCTAAGCTTTTGGGTAAGTCTGCTAGGTTTAACCGCTAGGATGTCGCTTGTCGGTTACGCTGGCACCGTCTACTTTTCCCCCCGCTATGCCACTACCCCCCGCCATTCCAATTCGCACGGGCCGGATGAAACACCCCCTGGGGACGGTGACCTGGCATGAAGGGGGCAACCCCCAGGGCGAAACCATCCTGTTGCTGCATGGCTCGTGGCATGACAGCACCCAGTGGCTACCGCTGATGCAATCCATGGCCACCGTCTACCACTGCCTGGCCCCCGATCTGTTGGGCTTTGGTGAATCGCTGCGGGACGGCAAAACCCCCTACTCCGTTGCCCTCCAAGTGGAGATGCTGCACAGTTGGCTCAGTGCCCTGCGGGTGAGCCGCTGTCGACTCGTGGCCCATTCGCTGGGTGCCTGGGTGGCCGCTCAGTATGCCCTCACCTACCCCGATCACGTTGAGAGCTTGGCGGTGATGGCCCCCGAAGGCGCGATCGATGCCGGGTTACGGGGGCGCTGGCGGCGCGATCGCTGGTTGGTGGCACCCTGGTCGCCGCTGCCCCTGGTGCTACCCTGGCTCGGCAAAGGCTCTCGGGTGCAGGCCCTGCGCGATCGCCAACAATGTCTGCGCCAGTCCCCCGCCGCCTGCCAGATGCTCTTTCGACGGCGTGCAGCGGCCATCCAAGGCGAGCTTCTCCAGGATCGTCTAGATCAGCTGGCCCTGCCCACCTTGGTACTAGAGCCCGCTGAGGCGGATCCCATTACCCATCGTCTGACCCAAGTTTGGCTGCGGCGGCTGGCCCACCCTCATCAGGAGGTCATTCCGAGGGCCGAGACCCCCCTGGGTGTAGATAGTGACCTGGTGGCGGCGGCTCTCCACCGTCTAAATCACCGGGCCGTGCCACCGCCCGGCGTCGCCCTCGTCTAACCGCAGACGACACTAGCCAACGGCCATTTGTCTAGCTGAAAACCCTTGTTTTCAGAGGATCATTGCCCCTTCAAGGCTTCGATTTCTTTGCGGATTTCGGTGAGCTCTTGGGTTAAGGCATCTAGATCGCTTTGCACGGTGGTATTGACCACGGGGCTGGCTACGGTGGTAATGGTTGTCCCCCCAGCCTCTGAGCTTGAGCTAGTGAAGGGATTCGGTACCTGGCTGAGCAAGGCATCGACAAACTGTCGGGCCTCGCGTTCGGTGGTTTCACCTTTGACCTCTAGCTCTTCCGTGAGGCGATTGACATCGCCACCGAGCTCAGAAAATTTTTGGCTAGAGCGTTCGGGATCTTGCAGGGCCTCAATCAGAGAGGCGGTGGCCCCGAGGGTAACGCGGAACCCCTTCTGTAAGGTTTGAGAGAGATCGTCAGGGTACATAGCTTTGCTACCGTAGAAACTCTAAGGGCTGGGCCCAAGGCTGGGCGCTAGATGGCGAGGATGGTGCCCTAGGGCAGGGAACGCCATTGCGTTAGGCCAGCCACACTTTGCTGTCGTATTCTACTGTGTTCTCCCCTGGGAATGCGGCATCTGAGGCTACTATCCTCCCGCCGGTAGAGGGTAAAAACTTGCCTGGGCATGGAGTTCCCGCCGTTTTTATTGAGCGGATGCCACCCCATAAAATATTTCATTCACTCAAATAGGCACTGATATCGTCGTAGATCTGTGATATCTCGGCCTCGGTGGTCACTCGAATGCGATCGTCCCGCAGGGTGATCAGGGCCTTGGCGGCAAAGGGGCTGGGCCAGATATTGGGATTGCAAAACACCTCTAGAAACACGTCCCCGGTGTGACGATACTCCAGGGCAGGCTGCGGCGGGCGGCGGGCGGGTTCTCCCCCCTGGGCGGCGGCGGCTTTCAGCGTGGCCATGAGCCCATCTAGGTCGGCTTTTAGCCCCTGGGCGGCCTCGGGGGAGAAGGTAAACCGGATGGAGCCTTGGGAGAGGTTAAGGGTGAGGGGGGTGGTCATGGGTGAGTGGGTAGGTGGGTAGGTGGGTAGGTGGGTAGGTGGGTAGGGGCAGACCCGTGTGTCTGCCCTGTATCGGGCCGGTGGGTGGGTGGGAGACCCCTGTGGCTGCCTGGATGGCTGCGCCAATACCGCCAATGTATTGTGTCATCTGGTGGGTCAGGTGGAGCAGGCAGTGGGGTTTTGCGGGGGTGCGATCGCGCCCTAGGGCTATCCTCGCGGCTAGGGATTGTGCCCCAACATCGTCAAAGGTAACGATACGTTACGTTGTGTGTATCGCTACGGCACGGCAGCGGTTTGTATATAGTGCCAGGTCGGCAGGCCCAAATCCCAAAGAAAACCCTAAAGCTTTACCAGATCAAGGGTTGCACTCCCTAAAGTGGTAACCAACCACCAATGGAGATGGCATGGCCGCAAACGTCCCCTCATTTTTGTTCCCGGCTACGGGCCGTGAGCCGCTGTGGTCTTCCTCAGCCGCTGATACGGCTCCCGTCGATCGCCTACGCCGGCTGGTATGGAAGATTGCCTTTGCTACCCTGGCCCTGATGGCGGTGGGCAGCGCCACTCGAGTGATGAATGCGGGCCTAGCCTGTCCCGACTGGCCCCTGTGCTACGGCCAACTGGTTCCCCGCCAGCAGATGAACCTCCAGGTGTTTTTGGAGTGGTTTCATCGACTCGATGCCGCCCTGATCGGCTTCAGCACCCTGTGGCTGGTTACCCTCAGCCTGTGGTATCGGCAACGGTTACCCGGTTGGCTACCCTGGGCGACCGTGGGGGCCCTAGCGCTGATTGGCGTCCAGGGGGCTCTGGGAGGGCTAACGGTGACCCAACTGCTGCGGTTTGACATTGTGACGGCCCACCTGGGTACCGCGCTGCTGTTCTTTAGCGCCATGGTGGTGATTGCCACCTGCCTACTGCCCTACCGCAGTACGGGTACCGGGGGGCGACTGCCTTGGTTGGGGCTGGGGGCCACGGTGATTGTCTATGCCCAGTGCCTACTGGGAGGGCTCGTGGGGTCGCGCTGGGCGGCTCACCAGTGCCTGGGTCTGCGAGAGCTTTGCCAGGTGATGAATAGCCACCTGGTGGGCATTGTGCCTGCCACGGCGGCGGTTCTGGCCCTCACCCTGACGGTGTGGCGCACCCCTGCTCTCACCTATCCCCTGCGGCGGTTGGGGAGTCTGGTGAGCGTTTTGCTGGTGTTTCAGCTGGTGATGGGCATTGCTACCTTTCGGCTGCGGCTGCAGGTCGAGCCCTTGACCGTGGCCCACCACACCATTGGGGCGGCCCTGGTGGGCACCCTGGTGTGCTTTACGGTGCTGGCCTGGCGCGATCGCATCGGTGCCGCCGAGCAGGCGGTCGCGCCCGCTGGTTCTAGTGCCCAGGGTTAGTGCCGGTCGGCTGGTTTTTCCAGGGCGGAGCCTGGTGATTGCGTCTAGCTGATATTTGCGGTTTTCAGAATCTGATTTCAGAACTTTTTCAGCCATACTTAGGATTTTTTGCATGAATCAGACCACCACATGGAATGCCCCCACCCGGCACCACGATTCGTTTAAGGCCGTGGTGCAGAGCTATGTGCAGTTGACCAAACCCCGCATCATCCCGCTGCTGCTGATTGAAACGGCGGCCGCCATGTGGGTGGCGGGCCAGGGCCAGGTCGATCCGGTATTGCTGATGGTGACCTTGCTCAGCGGTACGCTGGCGGCGGCCTCGGCCCAGACCATTAACTGTGTCTACGATCGCGACATCGACTACGACATGGAGCGCACCCGCCATCGCCCCCTGCCCTCTGGGCGCATTCAAGTCCGCGATGCCCTGGTATTTGCCGGGGTGCTGGCGGCGCTGGCCTTTGGTTTGCAGGCCCTGGTGGCTAACCTGCTCAGCGCCGGGCTGGCGATGGTGGGCATTGCCATCTACGTGGTGGTCTACACCTACTGGCTGAAGCGCTCGTCGCCGCAAAATATCGTTATCGGCGGAGCGGCCGGGGCAATTCCTCCCCTGGTGGGTTGGGCGGCCGTAACGGGCGATTTGCCCCTGGCCGCCTGGCTATTTTTCTTTATCGTCTTTATCTGGACTCCCCCTCACTTTTGGGGCCTAGCCATGCTGATTCAAGACGACTACGCCAAGGTCAATGTGCCGATGATGCCCGTCGTGGCGGGTGACGAATCCACCGCTCGGCAAATCTGGTACTACACCCTGGTGCTGGTGCCGCTCACGCTGATGATGACCTACCCCCTAAACGCAACCGGTGTGGTCTACGCGGTCATCGCCCTGGGATTGGGGATCATGTTTATGCAACGGGCCTGGGCGCTGCTCCAAGATCCAAGCGATCGCGACCTGGCCAAGGGCCTGTTCAAGTTCTCGATCCTCTACATGATGCTGTTGTCGGCGGGCATGGTAGTGGATAGCTGGCCGATGACGCGATCGGCGGTGGCTGCTGTATCGGGAACGTTGGAGCCGTTGGTGAGCAGGCTGCCGTTCTAATCAGCCTGATGCATGGGTCCACCCTAGGAGCGGGCTTGAGAAACTGTAGCGTGGGTTAGGCCTTCCCCAGATCAGGCGATCGCCCACCCAATTTGGCCCTGGCCATAACCCACAAACGAGTATTTCGCTACTTTTCCCACGGCCCTTACCCATCTACTCACCACCTCGTCGTCAAAATTGTAGATGAATATACTCACGCCAAGTAGCCTTCAACGTACTGGCATCGTTGGTTGTAACAACACCTATTTTGGCTAGAAGTAGGGGCTGTTCTAAACAATCGAGGCGCGATAGACGAACGGTAGACGCAACCCTTAGCCCACTTTGCTGCCAGTTTTGCAGGGCTACGTCGGTTTGAGTGCGAGGGGCGGCTGAGGTGACAGCAGCAACCACGACATCGTAACCGTCAAGCCAAAGAATTAGGACGGGTCGCTTTTTGGAGGCTTGGCCATTGGTAAAGGGGATGTCGGCGACCCAGAATTCACCCGGTGATGTGGTCATAGAGCCCTTCGTCTTCGGCGGCGTAGCTGTTTAGAAATGCGCCGTGGTCTTTGATGGGGTAGGCGGCATCCGTGGGAGATGCGGGCTCTATGGTAATTTTCCACCGTCCGGCACCCAGGGCTGTGACCCAGTCGGGCGGAAGGGTGAAGGGCTCTCCGGGCTGTAGCTCAATTTCATAGGTGAGGCTGAGCAGTTGGCTTTTCATGGTCGAGTAGCGCAGTTGCGTGATTTGTCATTTCTAGGATAAGCGCTAACTCTTGGGGGTGCTTTGGCGGCAAAGAAACCGGGTTTCTGTTGTGATGTGCCGAGGGCGATCGCCACCAGCTCCCAAACCCGGTTTCTGGGTCACCCCCGGCCCGCAACCTCGCACCGTGGGTCACATCAGTCTCCTTGCACCAGCCCAGGTGGGTTGGGGTGACCCACGCTACCCATCTACCCATCCACCCATCCACCCCCTCACTCCGCTCTGGCCA
>JAIXUR010000574.1 GCA_027483425.1 Cyanobacteriota bacterium
ACTGCTCCATGTCAAAGTGGACGGCGACCCCGAGCTCCTGGGCGCGGCGCAGCAGGGTACGAATATGCTCGCTGACCTGGACCCGGCTGCCCTCGGCATCCAGGGGATCAAACTGAGAGTAGAAAGCGGTCAGCTTAACGGAGACCTGCACCTTGGACAGCGGTTTACCGTCGGCCAGGTCAATGGCGTCCACGGTCTTCCAGGACTGGGCCGCCGCCGATAGTTGCTCCATCAGATCCAGGTAGCGCTGGAGGTAGGCCTGGGCCTCTGCCTCGGTAATTACTGCTTCACCGAGCAGATCCATGGTGAAGGTGAGCTTATCCTTCCGCATTCGCTCGATCGCCTTGATCGCCTTCTCGATGGTGTCGCCGGAAATATAGCGATAGGCGAGGGTTTCCACCGCCGGAGCAACGGTGGTGGCGGCAAGCTGACCCGGCACCGAGTCGGGGTTGGTAAAGTTGAGCAAGCCTTTCAGGGCACCGGGCAGCTCGACCTCGTCTACTGCCAGGTACTCTTGCAGGTGGCGGGCAATTTCGGGCTTGCTGCGCAGGGCGGGCAGGGCATCGATAAAGCGAAACAGCTGCACCTTTAGTCCTGGGTTGCCCATGGCAAAATCCATAATTTTGTCGTCCCAGCGCATCTGGTCACGCATTTGGGCGAAGAGATTTTTCTTCTCGCGGGTGGCACCAAGCAGGACGGTTGCGATCGCAAGGGTCTTAGCTTCGTACTGAAGTGAGTTGGTCTGAGGCTGAATTGCTGGGGCTACCACGGTATTTGTCTCCTTATTCCCTACCTCTATCTTGAGGGAAAAACCCCTCCCTGAGGCTACCTCGTCACGATATTATTCTTGTGCCGCAGGCGGGGGGAAACCGCCGCCACTCTTCACCCTCTTCAGCCGTTGGTCGGCGATCTTACCAGCGCCCGCTACCGTTCCAGGGCACTGGTTTCACCCCAGGCAGGGGCCTGATCTAGCCACGGGATAGCGACTCCGGCAGAATATAGGTAGACCCTAAACCCGTAAATTTCCAGCACCGTTTCCCTATGACCTCAGATTCCCGCGAGCTTGCCAACACCCAGTATGCCTACGGCCAAGCGGCCTTTGAGCGCGGCAGCTACCGGGAGGCGGTGGAGTTTTTTGAGCAGGCCGTTAAGCTGGCGGCGGCCAGTACCGCCCTCGGGGGCGAAATTCAAACCTGGCTGGTGAATGCCTACAGCGCCGTGGGGCGAGACGCCGATGCCATTGCCCTCTGCCAAGTTCTGGCCCGCCACCCCGATTTAGACACCCGCAAGCAGGGCAAGAATTTGCTCTATATTTTGCAAGCACCGCAACTTAAGCGCCCCACCAACTGGACGATCCAGATCCCCGATTTAAATGAATTGTCTACGGATGGGGCTCAAAATTCGGGAGCCTCTAGCCACTCACCCGTCGCTAAGTCGAAGCCCCGCCCTCGCCCCAAGGCCAAGCCACCAGCCATCGACCCCAGCCAAATCAACACCCAAGACAACGGATTTTTGTGGGCCGCCCTGGCGGGGGTGGGTCTAGTGTTAGGTGGGTTGCTGTGGTTGAGCTAGAGAGGAGGCAGTGGCCCACAGCGTCCAGAACGGCCTCTCAAGGGCCAGACCCTGCGCTCCTATCTGGAGTCTTTCATTCAAAGGGCCAGCAGTTGATCCAAAGCATCTAGGGCTTCGCACCGGGGTGCTGTAGGGACGGCTATTTCCCCTCGCCTAGGCGGGGTCGCGGCGTAGCTCTGACCAGGGCTCTCCTGGGCCACAAAAGCAGCCCCTGGGTCGGAAGGACGACCGTAGAGATAGTCGTCGCAATAGCGGCGAAACACAGCCTCTACGGCGGCACGAGCATTCTTGAGTCCCCATTCGGCGGCGATCCGATCGGCTTTTTCGAGCACGTCTTGACTGAGTCTGACTTTGTTGTCTGGCCGGGTTTGGCTACCGGCCTTCACTTGGTGGTCATGCATAGTTGGGTATCACCGGTCATCAAAAACAAGCCACGAACATTGGCAAACTGAGGGTCGCCCATCACGGCGAATAGGTCATGCCCCTGGAGGCGATCGGCGATCAGATGGGAGCCCCCGCCGGTAACCAGGAACCGGGTGACCCGAGGCATGTAGGGCGTGTACTGAGCCTTGACGGTTTGAAAAATACCCTTAAACCAAGGGTCGAGGTATTCGTCTAGCCAGTCAGCCCAGGCCAGGCCGGTGTCGGCATAGACATGGTCAATGCGAAAGCCATCCATAACAATACAGGGGTCGGCGCTGCTGCCCAGGTGATCGGTGAGGCGGTGGTCAAAGCTAATGGCGGTGGCCAACTCGTAGGTGCCGCCACGATCCATGATGTTTTCGTCGATGACTTCGCCGTCGGCATCCACCAGGCGAGTGAGCCAGGTGCCGCCGCCAATGTCGACCACAATGGTGTATCCCTGCCCCGGAATCACCCCTTGGGTTTTGGCGTACTGGTAGGCTCCCATGCCCTCCCGCACTACCTCTACCGATTCCACGTTGACGCAGAACGAAACATCGTTGCGGTTGAATTTATGCACCCCTAGGAGCTGGGCACTGATATCGTCGCCGTTGCGGGCCGGGTCGGGGGTAGAGACGTGGAGGTCAAGGGTATAGTCGGCGACGTCGCCGGGTAGGGGCTCTAAACAGGCGTAGAGGTGGAGCTTGGCCAACTCGACCTTGTTTTCAATGACGGTTTGCTGCTGGCGGCGGTATTTGTAGGCCTGGGCACCAAAGTGATAGCGACGGCCATCGGCCAACTCAATTAACGGCGAGGCCTCGGAGAAACTGACGGCGTCGCGCCCCTGGGGCAGTTGGTAACGTACCGAGCGAATGGCTTTGGGGTGGCCGCTGCCGGCAAAAAATTTAAGGTCGTAGTTGCCGGCATCGAGGGCGAGCACCGGAGTCGTCGCGATGGTCGCTTGGGTGCTGCGAGCCTTAGCCGAAGACCGGGACGCGCCAGCGGTGGAGCGGCTGCGGGGGGCGGTAGTGGTGGTCATAGGACAATCTCGTGGGATAGCAGGTCAGCGATACAGGGGCCACCGTCCTAGCCGGGGCGGGAACGGTTGTACCCATAAGTACACATGAACCAATGCTAATGCACCTGTACTGTTTTGGCAAGGGCAAGCTTCCAGGCTGCCTGAGATGTCATTCCGGCGGTGGCGTCGGCTATCCCGCCCAGTTCCAGTACCCTCATCCCCCGCAATTAGAAAAAGCCTACGCCACCTGGGATGCACCGGGCCCAGGCCAAGCTGCACGCATGGGGGGTGGGGTGGTCAAAAGCTGTTATCGTATTGCAGGTCACATTCCATCACAATCTTTTGCGATCCCCCTTGTCAAGCGTTACCCACGGGCTCACACTGTAAAAGTGAAACAGAATGATGTAGAAGAGGCCAGTTTGTGGGGCTTATCGAGGGAATCTTGTGAAATCAGTTCTGGCGATAATTTTAGGTGGCGGTGCCGGCACTCGTCTTTATCCATTAACCAAATTTCGGGCTAAGCCAGCGGTTTCTTTGGCTGGTAAATATCGATTAATTGATATTCCCGTCAGTAACTGCATCAATTCTCAAATTAACCAAATCTACGTCCTGACCCAGTTCAACTCGGCTTCGTTGAACCGGCATATTGGCCGTGCCTATCAGTTTTCACAGTTTACGGGTGGGTTTGTGGAAGTGCTGGCAGCCCAGCAAACCCCTGAAAACCCCAGCTGGTTTCAGGGTACCGCCGACGCCGTCCGCAAGTACATCACACTATTTGACTCCTGGAATGTAGAGGACTTCATCATTCTCTCGGGAGATCACCTCTACCGCATGGACTATAGCCTGTTTGTACAGCGCCACCGGGCCACCAACGCCGACATCACCCTGTCGGTGGTGCCCATTGGCTACAAGCAAGCCTCCGACTTTGGTCTGATGAAGGTTGACGACAGCGGGCGCGTGATCAACTTTAGCGAAAAGCCCAAGGGCGACGCTCTAGATCAGATGCGGGTGGATACCACCGCCCTCGGGCTCACCCCAGAACAGGCTAAGGATAAGCCGTTCATCGCCTCCATGGGCATCTACGTATTCAAAAAGCAGGTGCTGATTGACCTGCTGCGTAAAAATCTCGACCAAACCGACTTCGGCAAAGAGATCATCCCGGCCTCGGCGCGGGACCACAACGTGCAGGCTTACCTGTTCGACGGCTACTGGGAAGACATTGGTACCATCGAAGCATTTTATGAAGCTAACCTGGCGCTGACCATGCAGCCCCAGCCCGCCTTCAGCTTCTACCAAGAAGACGCACCCATCTACACCCGGGCCCGTTATCTGCCGCCCAACAAGCTGCAAGACTGCCACATTACCGAATCGAGCATCACCGAGGGCTGCATTCTCAAGAACTGCCGTATTCACCACTCGGTGATTGGCCTGCGCCAGCGCATCAACGCCGACTGTGTGATTGAAGACTCACTGCTGATGGGGGCCGACTATTACGAGCCCCTCTCGGAAAGCACCCAGCACCTCACCCGGGGTAAAATTCCCATTGGTATCGGGGAAGGGTCAGTCATTCGCCGCGCCATTATCGACAAAAATGCTCGCATTGGCCGTAATGTCCAGGTGGTCAATAGAGAGAATGTCCAGGAAGCCGAGCGCGAAGATCTGGGCTTCTACATTCGCAGCGGTATCGTGGTGGTGCTGAAGGGTGCGGTGATTCCCGACGGCATGATCATATAACCCTAACCGCCTAGATCCTATGCCAGGTGCTCTGCTGTTGCTGGTTGGTATTCCCGGCAGCGGCAAGTCCACCTGGGCCAGGGCCTTTGTGGAGGCCCATCCTCGCTACCGGATTGTTTCTACCGACGCTATTCGGGCCGCCCTCTATGGAGATGAGGCTACCCAGGGGGAGTGGTCGCTGATTTGGACGCAGGTTCTGGGCCAGTGGCGAGCAGGTGTTGTGTCCGTGGGTCAGGGAGAGCTCGATGGCCTGATCTACGATGCCACCAATGCCCGCCGTCGGCATCGTCTCGAGGCGATCGCTGCGGCTCGCGAAGTCGGCTTTACCACCATCAGCCTGGTCTGGTTTGATCTCCCCCTGAGCGTCGCGCTGGAGCGCAATCAGGGGCGATCGCGCCAGGTGCCCCCGGACATCATCGCCGCCATGGCTCGCCAGATCCAGGGTGCGCCACCCAGTCTGGCCGAGGGGGTCGATCAGATTATCCGCCCCAGGTAAAACGGTAGCGGTGAAAACAAAAAAATCTAGCCGGATTTCCTCCTGCTCCATCCGTATTAACAAAAACGTGATCGGATTGGAGCACCCGATGAAAGGAACCCCTATACTTGCCTGCGCCTCGCTGCTGGCGGTCGTTGGCCCAGGCACTGCCGCCAAAGCCACCGTTATTTCTGACAATCAAATCAAAGCCGATCTTAAGGCCGCCATCTGTGAGCAAGACTGGCAAGATGCCATTACCTTCTCCAGCCGCCTGATGGCCTCGAGCACCATTACCCCCGAGCATCGGCAAGAGCTGGTCACCTGGCGACATCGATTCTCCCAGTATGCTGCCGGGGGAACCTACTTCGACCACATTCCCAACTGCGAGGGCTATGCCACCTACCAGGGCCCCAAACCTGCCGATATCGCCGCCGCCCAGGCCGCAGCTGAGGCAACTGCGGCGGCGGCCGCTCGCGCCAGTGCTGAGCGGATCAAGGCCGACCTGAAGACCGCCATTTGCCTACAGGACTGGCAGAGCGCCGTGGCCCTATCCAGCCAACTGATGGCCTCGAGCACCATTACCGCTGAGCATCGGCAAGAACTGGTCAAGTGGCGGTATCAGTTCACCCAGTACGCCGCCAGCGGTACTGTCTTTTCAGAAATTCCCAACTGTGGCTACAACAGTAGTCCCGACCCCAAGGGTGAGTCGGCCTCTCTGCCCCAGAGTGCGCCCCAGAGTGTGCCCCAAAGTACTCCTTTGAGCGCACACGTGAGTACGCCCCAGAGTACTCCTAGTGCACACGTGAGTACGCCCCTAAGTACGCCTCTGAATTCGCCCCAGAGTACTCCCCAGAGTGCATCTTTGAGTGCGCCTCTGAATACGCCCCAGAGTATACCTTTGCGTGCATCTCTGAATGCGCCCCAGAATACGCCCCAGAGTGCATCTTTGCATGCGCCCCAGAGTACGCCCGTGGCTCCGGCCAGGGTAACGGCTGCTCCGTCAGCACCCCGGCCCACTGCGGCCCTACCCGATGCCACCTGCTACATCACCTACTCCGACGGGCGCACCGTCAATCTCGAGTCCATGTGCCAATAGCCAATGCCTAACAGCGGTTCCTGGTCTAGACTCTCGCACAGGCAGGAAGATGGACGTTAGGCGTCGTAACGATTCCCTTGGGGTCGCTGGGTACGGCAATATTGCCCTAGGGCGAGCAAGAGGGCCAGGCCGACGGCGTACTTGATCCCGTTGGGAATCCAGGGCTGGGGGGAGAAAAATCCCTCAATCAGCCCGGCCAGCACCAGCATGGGGATGATGCCGTAGAGCAACTGGACGGCCTGTAGACCGTAGAGCTTGAGGGCGTCGCGGCGGCGGTAGGGCCCCGGCAGTAAAATGCTGCGGGCCAGCAATAGCCCAGCTCCTCCGGCCATAAAAATGGCCGGTAGCTCTAAGGCCCCGTGGGGAAACACAAAGGCCCACAGGTCATAGGCCAGATTGGCCTGGGCCACGAGTACTCCCACACAGCCAATCATCAGGCCATTTACCACCAATAAGAAAACCGTAAAGGCTCCCGGCGGAGTAATCATCGGTACCTGGGGCATGAACATCGTCACGCCTCCCACCAGGGCCCGCAGCGATACGCCAATATTGTTGATCATGATGCCGCTGGAGGCGACGGGTTCTACCCCGAGGATCGAAACTGTCCAGAGTTCTTGGCTGGTCTTCACCTCTTCCACAAACTCCTGACCCAGCACCAGGGTCAAAAAGGCCGGGTCTTGCCAGGCAAACCACCAGCCGACCAGAGCACCCATCGCAAACAAGGCCGTGGCCACGGCAATATACTTCCAG
>JAIXUR010000342.1 GCA_027483425.1 Cyanobacteriota bacterium
CCGTCATCGATCTGGGCCTGGGCCATGACCGCCTCGGTGAAGTCGGCCCCCCGGCCCCGGATGCCGTTGAGGCTGGCCTGGCTCAGGTTACTGCGGGGCAAGCGGCAGTGGGTAAGGTCAGCGGCATCTAGACAGCTGTGGCTGAGGTCAACGTCGCTGAGGTTCGCGTTGCACAGCAGTGCCCCCCGCAGATTGGCCCCCTTCAGGTTGGCATCCCGCAGCACAGCTTCGCTCAGGTTGGCCTGGCTGAGGTCGACGTAGGCCAGGTCAGCCCCCGATAGGTTGGTACCCCGCAGGTCAGCCAGGTGCAGCTTGGCCCCCCGCAGGTTCGTGATGTATTTACGGTTCTCCTGGCGGAGGTTGGCCCCCCGCAGGCAGGCTCCGGTGAGGTTAGCGCCGCTGAGATCGGCGTTGCGCAGGTCAGCGCCGGTGAGGTTGGCATCGAGCAGGTCGGCCAGGGTCAGGTCTGCACTGCGTAGATCGGCCCCGTGCAGACTGGCCCCGTGCAGGTCGGCATCGCAGAGCCGAGCCGCCGATAGGTCGGCCTGGTTCAGATTGGCTCCCCCCAGCCGGGCGTGGCACAAATTGGCCTGGCGCAACTGCCCCCGCGACAAAAAGGTCAGCATCAGGTTGGCATTTTCCAGGTCGGCTCCCACCAGATTGGCCCCAATCAGGTCTGCTCCGGTCAGGTCAATACCGGCTAGGGCCTTGCCTTTGAAGTCCCTCTCGCCACGGGCGTAAGCATTGATCAGGTCACGGGCGTTCATAGCGCTGTTTCTGAGGGCCTAGGCAGGGGAGGCAGAGGACCCGACCCCCACTGGGACATCTCCAGCCCCAGCGGGGGTAGCCGAGGCACCAGATTCTGGCCCAGATTCTGGAAACGGGCTCTGGGGCGCGATCGCCGGGGGCTGGAGAGCGGCCAGGGCGGCATTGGGATCCTGGGGATAGTAGGCGCGCATGGCCTGGGTAATGGCGCTAGAGACCTGGCTGTTGTTACCGGCCAGGCCAAGGCAGTGGGTAATGATAGACAGCTTACTGTCTAAATCGGCGTAGGTGGGGCAATACTCGAAGGTTTGCAGCAGCAGGTCGTCTAGGGTGTGGCGGCTGAGGTTAGACCAGTCTTGGGAGGTGTAGCCAAAGGGCCCGTAGAGACAGGAATACAGCAAAATTTTGACCCGCAGCGGGTTGGCATACTGAACAATGTCACCGCGCAGATCAAAGAGCGAGGAGCGATCGCGGCGGGGGCCACGATCGACCACCTCGCCGGGGAGCGGATTGGAGAGCGTGCCGTGGAGCGTGGTTAAATCGGCGGGCAGGTCGGCCCCCTCGGCCCTCGGCCCGAGGCTGGTTAGGGAGGTGTATTCAGGAATTTCACCCCCAGGCCCACTGGAACTACTCCCAGAACCATTGCTAGAAGGGCCAGAGGGCTCTGCCAGCAGATCGGTCTCGCTCTGGTACAGGGGCTGTAGACCCACCACAAGCTGGTTCGCCAGGCGAGTGTACTGTCGCCGCCGGTTCAGGTGTTTGACAATCCGGCCCAGGCGGTAGCGCAGATCCTGGGGTCTGGGGGCCACGGAGAGGGCCAGCTGCACCAGCCCCGGCAGGTAGAACTGGGCCAGGCGATCGGGGTCGTTCTCCCAGCCGCCGTGGCAGAGGCAGTGGAGCAGTTTGCGCAGGCGCAGGGCGTCGGGGCCCTGGTCAAACTGGTCAGCAATGGCCCGGCAGCGCTCATCGATGGAGCGCACCGTGAGCTGGGTCAGGTCGTCGTCGGTGGTCTCAGGGTTTTGGAACAGCGATCGCCCGTACCAGGGCTGGAGCTGCTTCACAACGGTATCGGCCACCTCTCGGTACAGCTCCTGGCGGTTGAGCCCAGCGACGACCCGCTGGAACTGGGCTTCGAGGTCGGGCAGGGCGGGGTAGCGATCGCGCAGGGACAGCAGCAGCGACCTCAGATCAAACTGCTCTAGCACCGCCGAGTCATTTTCCCAGGCCGACTGGTAGGTGGCAAACACGAGCTTCTTGATCCGTGGGCTCTGGCTATGGGTGGTGAGGGTGCACACAGTGTTGGCCAGCAGGGCCTCCGTGGTCATGGGCAGGGTGCAGGTGTAGTCCTCTGAGCCCTGGGCACCGGAGTCGGTGTCGTCGTCCTGGAGATTGAGCTGGTAGGCCGGTACGGGCTCCTCAATATTCTTCAGGTGCAGGGGCCCCAGAAAGCTGGCGTGGAGGGTCGGCCGCGCCTTGACCACGTCGTAGATGGTGCGCGATACGCACAGCCCTCGCGGTTTGGCATAGGTCTGCAATCGGGCGGTAATGTTGACCCCGTTGCCCATCACATCCTGCTCACTGACCAGAATATCGCCCAGGTGAACGCCAATCCGGTGGTCTAGGTACTGGTGGGCCGCCAGCCCCAGGGCCTGGTCAACCAGCCGCCGCTGAATCTCCAGCCCGCAGGAGACCGCTTCTACCGCACTGAGAAAGTACATCAACAGCCCATCGCCGGTCGATTTCAGCACGGTGCCGCCGAAGTTTTGGCAGACATCGCCAATCAGGGTCAAGTCGCGGTCAATCAGCTGCAGGGTAGATTCTTCATCCACCGACATGCGGGTGCTAAAGCCGACGGCATCGGTAATCATGATGGCGGCTAGCAGGCGCTGTCCCTGGGATAGGGATGACACTCGACGTTCCATGGCGACTCGCAAGAATGCACAGCTGGTCTGGGTAGCCGTCCAGATCTAGAGCCTGCCTCCGGAGCCTACCGCTTACATATTGCCCGACTCGCGGTCATGATGCGCTAGCGAGCAGCACAATCGGAGCAGCTTAACCATTTTTTAGATCGGCGATCGCCCAGCGGGGCTGTCAGATCCAAAGCCTATATCCAAATCCTCCAGGAGTCATGGGCTGGAACAGGCTTACCCGCCTTTCATATCGGCGATCGCCCCTCGGGCCATGGCGGCAATGGCCTGGTCGGTGGCCTTGGGCAGCTGGTAGTAGCGGCCCTGGGCGGTCTTGGCCAGCTCTTTGCCAAACCCGGTCGAGACAAACTTGCGCTCGGTGTCAATCACCAGCAGCTGATACCCCACCGTGCGAATGCGCCCGGCGATCTCCAGCAGTTCCTGCTTGATGTCGGGTTTGGGGGCATCGGGATCGGGCGAATCGCCCAGGGATCGGGCCAGGGGCACGTTGCCCCGGCCATCGGTAATGGCCACGATCACCACACTGCCCACATCCCCCGACTGCTGGGCGTTGATGCCCACCCGCACCGCCTGGGTGAGGCCGTGGGCCAGGGGCGACCCGCCGCCGCAGGGCATGCGCTCGAGCCGCCGCCGGGCCATGGCAATGGAGCGAGTCGGCGGCAGCAAGACCTCCGCCTGCTCACCCCGAAAGGGAATCAGCGCCACCTGGTCGCGGTTTTGGTAGGCCTCGGTGAGCAGCTCCAGCACCGCCCCCTTGGCCGACTGCATGCGATTCAGGGCCATGGAACCCGAGGCATCGACCACAAAGATAATCAGCGACCCCGCCTTGCGGGCCAGGCGCTTGGCGCGAATATCGCTCTGCTCGACAATCACCCGGCGGTGGGGCTGGCGATCGCGGCGGGCCTTTTGGTAGGGCGCGGCGGCCCGCAGGGTGGCATCGACCGCAATGCGGCGCACCGGCCCCTGGGGCAAAAAGGGCTTGATGTAGCGGCCCCGCTCCTCTGAGAAAATCAGGTTGGCTTTGCCTGACTTGCCCTGGCGGCCCGTGGTTTGGGAAAACAACAGCATCGAGGGGTCGAGAATCACGCCCTCGGCGTCAAACACAAACTCCTCGGGAATGCTGGGGGGGCTGTCGTCCTGGTCGGGGCTGTCGTCCTCTTCGTCCTCCTCGTCAGAGTCTTGGTCTTCGGAATTATCCTGGGGGTCGTTTTGGTCGGGATCTGAGGGCGGTGGCGGTGGCGGCGGCGGCGGTTCTTCGGGCTGGTCCTGGGGCAGCTGCGATCGCGGCACAATCACCAGCTCCACCGCCACC
>JAIXUR010000563.1 GCA_027483425.1 Cyanobacteriota bacterium
AATACGGAGAGCAAAGGTTTGTTCCGGATAGTTTCTCCAAGTCTTTGAGCCTCAGGGCTCTCGAGCATTTCCGAGTAGTGCATTTGAACCAAAGAAAACGACGGAACCGCGATCGCCGCGACTGGGCCAGAGTAGCTCAGGGCGTTTGGATTCGCTCGGCCATATCTGTATCTAAATATACTGTTTGAATTTATAATGGCTGTGACTAGGCCTGAGGCGAGGCTACTATAGTGATCTAGTCCCAATGAGTCTAGGTACACCCATCCCAGGGCAGCCGCCGACCCATCCACCCACCGACCCATCCACTCTATTAATTAATTACCTATGACCCCTGAACTGACCCGCTTTGGCGAGGAAATGTCTCACCTCACCGGTGTGCGCGCCATTATGAAAGACATTATTGAAACGCTGACATTGGGCCAGGGGCAGCAGTTTATTAACCTCAGCGCGGGTAACCCGGTAATTTTGCCTGAAATTGAGCAGTTGTGGCGCGACTGCACCCAAGAGCTGCTAGCTAGCCCTGAGTATGGCCATGTGGTGTGTCGCTACGGCACCAGCCAGGGGTACGAGCCGCTGATTACGGCGATTAGAGACGACTTTAACCAGCGCTACGGACTGGCGCTGAGCGATCGCAACATCCTGATCACCCCCGGCAGCCAGGCTCTGTATTTTCTAGCGGCCAATGCCTTTGGCGGCTACCATGCCACCGGACGCATGAAGGACATTGTGCTGCCCCTCAGCCCCGACTACACTGGTTACGGCGGTATTTCGCTGGTGCCCGAGGCGGTGCGGGCCTATCGTCCCGCGATCGCCGTGGATGAGGCGGCGCACCGATTTCGCTATCGGCCTGATTTTAGCCAGCTCACCATTACGGCCGATACGGGGTTTGTGCTGTTTTCGCGCCCCTGCAACCCCTCAGGCAACGTGCTCAGCACCGAGGATGTCGAGCACATTGCTAGCCTGGCCGCGGTTCACAACGTGCCGGTCTTGGTCGATTCGGCCTACGCACCCCCCTACCCGGCTCTCAACTTTACCGAGATGGAGCCGGTGTTTGGCGAAAATATTCTCCACTGTATGAGCCTGTCGAAGGCGGGACTGCCTGGGGAGCGCTTGGGGGTGGCCATTGGCGATCCAGCGATTATTCAGGTGCTGGAGTGTTTTCAGACCAATTTCTGTATTCACTCGTCGCGCTACGGGCAGGCGATCGCAGCCCGAGCCATTGCCTCTGGAGCCCTGGCCCACCTGGCTGAGCAGGTGATTCGCCCCTACTACCAAGATAAGTTTGCGGTATTAGAAGCCGCCCTCGATCGCGCCCTGCCCCAGGACTTGCCCTGGTACTTGCACCGGGGCGAGGGAGCCATTTTTGCCTGGCTGTGGTTTGACCAACTGCCCATTACCGATCAGGAGCTCTACCAGCAGCTCAAGCAGCGGGGCGTGATTGTGGTACCAGGGAACCCCTTCTTCCCTGGCCTGCGAGAGGATTGGGCCCACACCCGGCAGTGTCTGCGCCTGAGCCTAACCGCCAGCCGCGAAGACTTGGCGGAGGCCGCTATCCGCTTGGGTGCGTTGGTGGCCGAGGTTTACCAGGCCCAGCCCAGCCAGCCTCAACCGGCCACGATGGCGGTGCCAGCCCGATGACAGCCAAAGCAATCACCCCTGACGACTGGATTGAAATTGGCCGCATTGTTGCTCCCCAGGGAATCAAGGGCGAAGTGCGGGTGTACCCCAGCAGCGACTTTCCAGAACGGTTTCTAGAACCCGGAGAGCGCTGGCTCAAGCGCCCCCGCAGTCTGACCCCAGAATTGGTGGAGCTGGTGCGGGGTCGACATATCGACGGCAAGGGGCTGTACGTCGTGCAAATTGCGGGGGTAGACAGCCGCGATGGAGCCGAGGCCCTGCGCGATGCGGTACTGCTGGTGCCCGCTGGCGATCGCCCCGCCCTTGACCCCGACGAGTTTTATGTGGCCGACCTGATTGGGCTGCGGGTGGTGATGCAGGCCACCGGGGCCGAGATTGGCACCGTCACCGATATCTTTGCGGCCGGCAACGACCTCTTAGAAGTGACCTACCACCCACCCCATGCTTCAGACGGCGATCAGGGGCCACCCGCCAAACCTCGCACCGTGCTGATCCCCTTTGTCAACGCCATTGTCCCAGTGGTGAATTTAGCAGCGGGCTATCTCGAAATCGACCCGCCATCTGGGCTGGTGAGCCCCTAGTCCTTATAACCTTCTTATCTTTAAATCTTATGGTTGTTTCAACGACCATAAATGGAACGATCAAATCGCCCCAGCTCTCTCGTGAGGGCTGGGGTTTGCTTATGCAGGTCTTGGCGGTAGCCAGCCAGCTGAGCGCACCGGGGGAGCCCCCGGAAAGGCGGCTTGCAAACAGCTGCTGAGCGACAACCAACGCGCTATTCTAGGCAGAAAATTAAGGTGAAGCGATGAAGTGGGAGTCGAGTCGGCGCAGCATCAACATTGACGATCGCCGAGGCAGCGGTATGCCCGGTGGTGGCGCCGCCGTGGGTGGCATCGGGGCGTTGCTGCTGGCGCTGCTGGTGGCCTTTTTGGGCGGCGACCCTGGGGTGGTGCTACAACCAGGGGTGGCGGTCAGCCCCTATGACAATGCTCCCCAGATTTCCCAGGCGGAGAGCGATCGCTCGGCGGATTTTGTCTCAGCGGTGCTGGGCGAAACCGAAGACACCTGGCAAAGCATCTTTCAATCTGAGTTTGGGGCCCGCTACCAAGAGCCCAGCCTCGTCCTCTACTCTGGGGCGACCCGGTCGGCCTGCGGTCTGGGGCAGTCAGCCATGGGGCCGTTTTACTGTCCCGCTGACCAAAAGATTTACTTAGACACCAGTTTTTTCACAGATTTAAAGGTGCGCCACGGAGCCCCCGGTGATTTTGCCCAGGCCTACGTGATCGCCCATGAGGTGGGCCACCATGTGCAGAATCTGCTGGGAGTATCTAGCCAGGTCAGTCGCCTCCAGCAGCAGACCAGCCCAACCCAGGCCAACGATTTGTCGGTGCGGCTTGAACTCCAGGCTGACTGCTTGGCTGGAGTCTGGGCCCACAATGCCCAGCTTGCCCGCGAGATTTTAGAAGAGGGCGACATTGAAGAAGCCCTCAACGCCGCCAGCCAGATCGGCGACGATCGGCTGCAAATGGAAGCCCAGGGCTACGTCACCCCCGACTCGTTCACCCACGGCTCATCGCAACAACGATCCAAATGGTTTTATCGCGGCATTGAAACCGGCGACATCAATCAGTGCAACACCTTTGATGCACCGCAGGTGTAGATCCCACCGGCCCCCAACGCCCCGTCAGGGCAGCCGCATCCATAAAGCTTTTATGAGTTTCTTATGTTTGTGATCTAAGCTCCTGATGAAAAAGCTGATTGAAAGGATCAAGCTCGTGTCCCCACGGGGCAGTTGCTCCTGGTTCTCTAGGCTAGCTACCCGAGAACCAGGCAAGGCCTACCGCTGGGCGCTGTCCTTAAGCGACAGGATTGGGCCGTTGCTGGTTTAATCCTGTTGTGATCCGCTCAGGCCGTGGTTGCCCTCGGGTCTAGATAGCGCCAACCTTTAATTCACCCGACTTTACATTCAACGTTTTTTACCGCTCAACATTTTTTACCGCTCAACATAACTGGTGCTCGCTTATGTTCAAACGCAACAGCGCTAACGCCCAAAGCGCCCAAAGCGCCCAAGGCACTACTCCACCACCGTTCAGACGGTCACTGCTTTGGATCACGGCAGCTCCTTTGCTGATAGCCACGACCCTGGTTCTGGAGCGGGATAGCTCGCTGTGGGCCCAGACACCCAATCCCCTGGAGGGGGTTGAACTACCCACGACCCTAGAGCCCGGCAGCAAGCTCAAGATCGAAAGCTCTGAGGCCATGCGGCTGGTGAATGAAGCCCTGCAATCGCGCTTCTCGAGCCAATACGTTGATGCCGATGTCACCGTTGACTACGACAACTCCGACGCGGCCATTAAGGCGCTCACGGACGGCACCACTGACCTGGCCGCCATAGGTCGCAACCTCACCGATGCAGAAACCAGCGCCGGGCTCAAGGAAGTGCCCGTGTCGCGCCACAAAATTGCCATTCTGATCAGCCCTAGCAACCCCTTTGCGGGCAGCCTCACCGTTGAACAGTTTGCCCAAATCTTTCGCGGCGAAATTACGAACTGGTCCCAGGTCGGCGGCCAAGATGCCCCCATTGTGCTGGTTGACCATCCCGCCACTAGCGATACTCGCCAGGCCTTTCGCAACTACCCGGTGTTTAATGAGGCCCCCTTTGAGCCCGCGCCAGGGGCCGTCACCCTAAAAGAGGCCAGCACCGCAGAAATTGCCACCGCCCTCGACGAAAACAGCATCAGCTACGTGGTGGCCGAACAGGCCATCAACAACCCCGCCGTCAAGATCGTGCCCATGCACGAGACCATGCCCAGCGACCCCCGCTACCCCTTCTCGCAGCCCCTGGCCTACGCCTACAACGCCAGCACCGCGAGCCCAGCCGCCCTGGCCTTTTTGGGGTTTGCGGTTAACCCCGATAGCGAAGCGCTGATTGAGGCCGCCCGGGCCGCCGCTACCGCTGAGCCTGCAGCCACCCCAGAACCGGTGGCCACAGCCACCCCAGAAGCCACGATCGAGCCCGCGGAGGTCGTTCCTGCAACTCCGGCCCCTACCCGTGGACTGCCCTGGTGGCCCTGGCTACTGGCCCTCCCCCTCTTGGGCGGCTTACTCTGGTGGCTGCTCAAAGGTCGGGCTCCGGTGGCAGCTCCCCTGGCCGCGGCCGCCGATCGCCGCATTATTCTCACCCCCCGCGACTGCCGCGACGCCTACGCCTACTGGGAGCTGCCGGAGTCTGAGGTCGAGGCCCTGCGTCAGAAGAACTGCTCCCTGGCCCTCAAGCTCCACGACGTCACCGATATTGCGGACGTCGATCGGCAGGCACCCCACAGCACCTACTCCTTTGACTGTGACACCGTGGCCGTGGGCGATCGCCACCTGCCCGTCGCCGTCGACAACCGCGACTACTTGGTTGAGCTGGGCTATGTGGGTACCGACGAAGCCTGGCACGCCCTGGCCCGATCGGCCCATGTGCGGGTACCAGCCTGCCCCAGTGCCGTCACCCCGGCCGCCCCTGGAATCGGTGCGGCCGCAGCGGCCGCCGCCGTCGGAGGTCTAGGGGCCGCCGCCATCGCTCGGCCCACCGAAACCGCGGCCCCCGCCCGGATTATTCTCACCCCCCGCGACTGCAAAAATGCCTACGCCTACTGGGAACTACCCCAGTCCACCGTAGACGATCTCAAGACCGGGTCACGGGCCCTCAAGGCACGGCTCTACGATGTCACCGAGCTACCGGGCAATAGCACGGGTCTAAATAGCCTTCAGGAATTCAACGCCCCCCTAGAGACCCCCGGCGATCTGCATCTGCCCATCGCCATTGACGATCGCGATTATCTGATCGAAGTCGGCTACATTGACAGCAACTACCAGTGGCAGGCCCTGGCCAAATCTGAACCGGTGCGGGTACCTGCCTGTAGCCCCCTGGATACGGCCACCGCTGCCGCTGCCGCCGCCGCCACCTCTGTGAGCACTAACCTGGGGAATTCCCTGGCTGGTGCTGGCCAAGCGGCCACGGGGCTAGTGGGCGACATGCAGGCCAAGACCGCTGACCTGACCGCGGGTGGAGCCGCCGCCCTAGCCGGTGGAGCCGCAGCTGTGGCTGGCCTCGGGGCCGCCGCCGCGGGCCTGTGGAACCGCACCACCGACACCGTGACCGATGCGGTCCCAGCGATTCCCGCTGGCGTTGGCTTTCGCTCTGATATGGGAGCCGAGAGCAAGATTATTCTAGTGCCCCGAGGCACCGACGCCGCCTACGCCTACTGGGAGGCCGCCCCGGCCCACAAAGCCGCCCTGCACCAAGAGGGGGGTAAGGTGATGGCGCTGCGTATTCACGACGCCACCAATCTGGAGCTTGACTACCAGCCACCCCACGCCACCCAGGAGTACATCCTGCAGGAGAGCGATCAGGATCGCCATGTACCCATTACGGTGCCCGATCGCGACTACGTAGCCGAGCTCGGCTACCTCACCGACGGTGGCCAGTGGCTGCAGTTGGTGCGATCGCTCCACGTGCGGGTACCCGCCGCCTAGGGTTTCCCCACCGCCGCCCTGGGCTGGCATCGAGCCACGACCCAGGGCCAGTTAGCGCCCCAGTTATAGCCTATTGACAACTCTACCTACCCGAAAGGATCAACCATGTCTCTCTTTTTTGACGTTCTGAGCTCCATCAACAACCCCAACCAGCAGGGCAGCGTCGATCAGCTCAGCTCGGTGATGAATTCGGTACAGCAGCTGGCCGGCAGCCAGGGCATGAACACCGACCAGATGGGCTCGATTCTCAACGCCCTCGGGGGAGCCCTTCAGCCCACCCTGAAGCAGCAGGCCACGACCATGGGGGCTGGCCAGCTCGAAGGCATGCTCGGCAAACTAGCTGGCAATGGCGGGGCCTCGGCCCTCGCCTCGGCAATTTCGCCCCAAATGCAAGAGCAGATCATCCAGGCGATCGCCCAAAAGAGCGGCGTGAATGCCGGCATGATCCAGACCATGCTGCCCAAGCTGCTGCCCGTGGTCGTGGGTCTACTAGGCATGGGAGCTGCTAAACCCGGTGGAGTCGGTGGCGGCAACCCGCTGCTGGGTGCCTTCCTCAACTCTGGTGCCCCCAACAGCACCGACCTAGGCACCGTCATGAACTTCGCCGGTCGCTTTCTAAACCCCCCGCAGTAAGCCGCTAGCGGGTTACATCTTCTTACCAGCGCTGCCGTTTGGCAGCGCTTTTTTCATGCTGATTTTTGGTGACCAGGCCGCTGGGCTGAGTTCAGCGTCCTTGATCAGGACATTGGCTGAGGTGAAATATTTTAATGAGGGTGGCGCTGGAGCGTCCAAAACGGAGGAGCCTGGTCGGCAAAGGGCCCCGTTTTGACGATTTCAAAGCCGTGGCGTTGGTAAAAGCGTACGGCCCCCTCGGTGGAGGTTTCGACATAGCAGGGCGATCCGCCGGGTTGGTGCCCGAAGACCAGTCTTTGACCATCGCACTGATCTAACACCGGCTGCATCAGCTGGTGCCCCACTCCTTGACGCTGGTAGCTGGGGCTAACCGCCAGCAGCATGAGATACCAATGGGGCTGGGGCATGGCCTGGTGATGATGGTGATCGAGGTTGAGGGCGGCCTGCCAGCGGGGCAGATACCCCCAGGGCAAGCGAAAGGGCAGTTCATAGAGCCCCGCCCGCAACATCTCCAGCAGTCCCACGGTTTGCCCTGGGGGAATCCAAATGGCTAGGCCCTTGAGGGCTTGGGTGTCGTCATCGATCAGGCTGTAGCTATGCCCGCCGCCGCACAGCAGCAGCAGGCGGAAGAGATAGGTCATCACCTCCCGCTGGTTAGGCACCGCCGGGGGCACCAGGTAATTGAACAGCGGGTCATCGGCAAAGGCGGCACAGAGCAGCTCGGTAGCCGAGTCAAACTGGGTCGGTTGTAGGGTAGCTAAGGGAAGGGTTTCCATGGGGTTTACCAGATTAAGTCGTTGAGCAACGCGGTCAGCTTAACGCCGTCAATTTTGACCAGGGTGGCCATCCAGCGGATAGCCGCCCGGTCTTGCTCGGCCCCGCACAACATCAGCCATTGCCACCCAGCCCTGGCCAAAACCATCCAGGGATAGAGCTGACGGCGGCCATAGCGCAGCCACACCCAGAGGGTTCTCGCGGTCATGGTTGGCCTCCGCTGGCTGGCTCTAGGTAGGCGGTGAAGAGGTCAGCCAGTAGCTCGGCCTGCTGGCGATAGGACACCAGGCCTGGGTTCACCATGCGCTCAGAAATCAGCCCATCGATGAGGCAGAGCACGTGGGTAGCCAGGCGGGGATCGTCTAGCTGTAGGATGGCCATGATTTCGTCGCGCGATCGCAGACTGACTCGCTGCACCGCCTCATTCACCCGCGACTGGCCCACCCCCGCCTGCTGATAAAAATCCATCATCAACAGGGTCTGCTTCACGAAGTAGTCTTCGTTGGCCTCTAGAAAATCCCCCAGGGCCAAAATCCGCTCCCGCAGGGTGCTCAGCCCTTCAATCTCGGCGGCGGCTCGCAGTAAATCCTGGGTTGTCAACTCCTCAATCAGCTGCATAAACAGATCTTCTTTACTGGGGAAGTAGTAGTACAAGGTGCCGGTAGACACCCCCAGCACCTTGGCAATCTGGCGGGTGGTGAGGCTGGCGTAGCCGTTGGCGGCAAACAGGTCAAAGCACTGGTTCAACAGCTCTTTACGGTACTCGTCGTGGTCTACAACCTTGGGCATTATTTTTAACTGAGCGCTCGTTATTTTTAAGATAGCACGGGTTTTCGCTGAAGCAAAGTCCTCGGAGCAGACCTACGAGCCACAGCCTCTCATACCAAAAGCGAAAAGGGGCAGGCTTACGCCTACCCCTCTTAGTTAACCGTTCGCTAGAGCCTATTCCACCCCTTCGATGCGGTCTTCCACTTCCTGGTACAGCTCTTGCAGTTTCTCCAGGTTTTCATCGCTGGTTTCCCAGTAGCCACGCCCATTCACCTCCAGCAGGGTCGAGACCATGCGGCGGAAGGAGTTGGGGTTGAGATCCATCAGCCGCTTACACATCTCGGGGTCTTGGATAAAGGTGGTATTCACGTCTTCGTAAACCCAGTTATCCACGGCCCCGGCGGTCGCCGACCAACCCATGGTATTGACCAAGCGCTTCGACAGTTCCCGTACCCCTTCGTAGCCGTGGGAGAGCATACCCTCATACCACTTGGGGTTGAGCATCTTTGTGCGGGCATCCAGCCGCACGGTTTCCGACAGGGTGCGCACCTGGGCGTTGGCGGTGGTGGTGTCGGCTATGTAAGCCGCCGGGGTTTTGCCATCGCCGCGCAGGGTAGCAACCACCTTAGTGGGATCCGAGTCGAAGTAGTGAGATACATCGGTCAAGGAAATTTCGGAGGAATCAAGGTTTTGGAAGGTGGCTTCCGCCGTCTTCAGGGCCGATTCAAACAGGCCTCGATTGCTGTCCATCACCCCAGGATTGTCGCAGTTGAAGGCAAAGGACTTGCGCTTCAGGTACATTTCCTGGAGTTCGGCTTCGTTCTCCCAGGTGCTGTTCTCCACCGCTAGGTTGATGTTGGAGGAGTAGGAACCGGAGGCATTGGAGAAGATCCGGGTAGCAGCCTGGCGCAGGTCGATGCCCATGTCTTCGGCCTGTTGCAGGGCGTGCTTGCGGACGAAGTTCATCTCCAGGGGCTCGTCGGCTTCGGCGGCCATTTTCACGGCCCGATCGAGCAGGGCCATCTGGTTGATAAACAGGTCGCGGAACACCCCGGAGCAGTTAACGACAATATCAATGCGGGGGCGGCCCAGTTCTTCCAGGGACAGTAGCTCTAGCTTGTTGACCCGGCCCAGGGAGTCGGGCACGGGCTTAACCCCGACAAACCACATCATTTGGGCGAGGGATTCGCCGTAGGTTTTGATGTTGTCGGTGCCCCAGAGCACGGTGGCAATGGTTTCGGGGTAGCTGCCGTTATTTTCCTGGCGCTGCCGCTCAAGTAACCTATCCACCACAATTTTGGCCGACTGCACCGCAGCAGTGGTGGGGATGGACTGGGGATCAAGGGCGTGGATGTTTTTGCCGGTGGGCAGCACATCGGGGTTGCGGATCGGATCACCGCCGGGGCCGGGCAGGACGTATTCGCCGCCCAGGGCTTTGAGGAGCGCGCCGAGTTCGTTGTCAGCGCAGACCTGCTCTAGACAGAACTCCAGGTACTCCATCACGGGCTTAATGGCGTTGCCATCGACAGCGCTGTAGCCCAGGTCGTGGAGGGCTTGGATCCAGGGCTCTTTGCGGCCAATGTTGAAGAAATTTAGCCTCGACACCATCGAAACGCGGCCTTCGGCATCAATTTGTTCGTGAACCATGGCGGCAACGGCGGCGCGCACCCCCTGGTTGATGTCGTAGAGCAGCTGCACGTCGGCCAGGTTGCCGCGATCGCTACTGCCATAGATATCGTCGATATCCCGACCAATGCTCTCGGCGATGATGCGCTGAAGGCTCTTGATACCGTCCTCTTCGCGATCAAGGCTGCCGATATTGACCAGGGTGGCGATCGCCTCCTCGGCGGTAGGGGGCTTGCCCACCACATGCAAGCCACAGGGCAGTAGACGCGACTCAATCTCCATCAGTCGGATGTAGATCTTGCCCA
>JAIXUR010000642.1 GCA_027483425.1 Cyanobacteriota bacterium
TAATGCCCTCAGAATTCAGCGTTTTGCTGTCTCTTGGTAGCAAATCAGACCTGGGACAACTTTTTCAAACACCCTCTGATTTGGTAGTCTGCACCACTGCGGCTAGCCAGAGCCTCTGGTGCAATCTTGTTATGACAACTGCCCTGCAACGTCCCAAGCCCCAAGCCTTCGCTGACCTGCCGCCGCCCCTGGGGGAGGTCGTGGCCGAGTATCGCATTGCAGCAGGAGAGGCGATCGCATACCCCGTCACCGCAGGCCAATTCATCCAAATTATTGACGTTGAAGGCTCCCAGTGCTCCGACTTCCTTGCCTTTGGCGGCCAAGACTACAGCGATCCGCTGGATGCCACCGTGACGCGTACGCTGACAGGGCTTGCGGTGCCCCAGGCGGGGTTACCCAGCAAAGCCTTTTCCCAAGCCATGGAACCACTGACCGAGGTCATGCAAGACACCTGCGGTCGCCACGACAGTTTTTTGCTGGCCTGCACCGCCCGCTACTATGAAGACTCCGGCTACCCTGGCCACCCCAACTGTAGCGACAACTTTAACCAGGTGCTCGCCCCCTACGGCATTGCGCCCCGGCCCGGCTGGCCCGCCCTCAACTTTTTCTACAACACTAGCCTCGATAGCCACGGCCACATTGGGTTCGAAGCCCCCCTCTCTCGCCCCGGCGACTACGTGCTACTGCTGGCCCACCAAAATTTGCTCTGCGCCAGTTCGGCCTGCCCCGACGACATTGACCCCGCCAACGACTGGCACCCCACCCCGATCCACATTCGCATTTATGCGGCGGGGCAGAGCTTTGACCGGGCCATGGGGCGCAGGGTGGCGGCAGACCTGCCCCTGCGGATGACCCAGGACAGCGGCTTTACCCCCAGCATTCGCCAACTCACCGATGACTTAATAGAGTACAACGGCTTTTGGGTGCCCCACACCTTTGCCCACCAGGGCGACCAGGCCGAATACTGGGCCCTGCGCCAGCGGGCGGCCCTGATGGATCTCTCGGCCCTGCGCAAGGTTGACGTGGAGGGCAAAGATGCCTTCGCCCTGTTGCAGTACGCCTTCTCCCGCAATCTGGAGACCGTCTCACCAGGACAAGCGGTCTACGGCTGCCTGCTCACCCCCCACGGCGGCATTGTCGATGACGGCATTGTGTTTTGCTTTAGCCCCAGCCGCTACCGCTACGTCGGCAACTGCGACACCGATCACGATTGGCTGGAGCGGATCGCCGCTGCCAGGGGATGGGCCGTCACTGTCACCCCGGTCAATCTCCACAACCTGGCCCTCCAGGGGCCTGTCTCCCGCGATATTCTCAAAACCCTGGTGCCAGAGGTCACGGCTCTGGGATATTTCCAGTTTTTTGAGGCTGACCTGGGGGAGATTCCGGTGCTGATTTCCCGCACGGGCTACACGGGGGAACTGGGCTACGAGCTATTTGTGCAGCCTAAGGACGGCGCGGCCCTGTGGGAACGGCTGATGGCCGCTGGCGAGCCTGCGGGCCTTCGGCCCCTGGGCATGAAGGCGCTCGATCGCGCCCGGATCGAAGCCGGACTGCTGGCCCTGGGCCATGAGTTTGACGACTTAATCTCGCCCTACCAGGCGGGCATTGGCTGGGCGGTAGCGATGAAAAAGCCCGACTTTATCGGCAAAGCGGCCCTGGAGGCCATCCGTCGCCATCCCCCCAGGGTGGCGGTGGGGTTAGTCCTGGAGGGGCCGGAGGTGGCCGCCCACGGCCAGCCGGTTTTCGCCCCTGGGGAACGGTGGCGGGTGGGGCAGATCACCAGCGCAGCCTTTTCTCCCATCCTCAACGCCAGCATTGCCATGGCCCAGGTTGTCCCTGGGTTTGCCGAGGCGGGGACAGTGGTCGAGGTCGGCCTGTTGGATGGTCTCAAACGACGAGTGAGCGCAACGGTGGGGCCGCTAGCGGCCTTTGACCCCACTAAAGGTCGGGTGCGGCTATGAGCGAGGTCACGATTACCCAGCCCTGGGATCTGGCGGGGGCCGATGGCCTGGTGGCCGCTAGGGCCTTGTTTGGAGAGCCGGTGGATCATCTTGCGCCGTTTCAATCGATGGAGACAGAACTGGAGGGTGTGCCCTGTGCGGTGTTGCGGCTGTGCGATCGCAACTTTCGGATCACCTACCCCGGCAATCTAGATCATCGGGTGGCCCCCCTCCGCCTACAGCTCTGGGTCAAGCGCCTGGACTGGATGGGGCGGTTGGTGCTGCCTAACTCGCCGTCGACCACCGCCCTGACCGCCGAGAGTTTACCGGCGATCGCCGCCCAGGCTACGGTCAGGGCTCCCCATCGCCTCCATTCCCTCCCATTGCACAGCGCGGTACCGGCTCACGTAGCGACCTTTCCGGTGCTGATCTGGCACCATCCCCTGGGCGATCGACCGGGCCTGGAGCTGCACTTGGCCCATCGCCACATCGAAAATTTTTACCGTCTAATCCCCGTCAAGGGCCGTTCAGTATCGTTGACTACAGCTTCCAGCTAAATTGCATTGCACACTCTTGACATAACAAGTTGACCAAATTTAAGGGATAATTTGGCTCTCAAACTTTGGTTCCGTCTAGGCATTTTATCATTGCCTTCATCGGTCTAAATCTTGTTGACTCGGCGCAGCTTCAGGTTGTGTTTGAAAGCTGTTATGGCAGCTTTTTCGGTTCATCTCTACTGAGTTGATACCTGTTTCCTAGTATCTGTTTGTGTTCCTTTGTACATCGTCCTGCACAGTTAGGGGGAAGTTATGACGCCTGAATCACAAGAATTTTTAGCAACGTTTGTTGCAGAGTCTTACTACTACTGGGCCTCTGTACTCATGCTGCTCATTCACGTGGGCTTTTTAGCCTACGAGGGTGGTGCCGCCCGGTCCAAAAACGTTTTGGCCACCATGGTCAAAAACCTGATGACGCTGTCTCTGGTGGGCCTGACCTTCTTCTTCTTTGGCTGGTGGGTGTACAACGCCTTCCCGCTGTTTCCCTTCCA
>JAIXUR010000441.1 GCA_027483425.1 Cyanobacteriota bacterium
ACAGCTTTTCATTGCGCCCTGGGCCACACTCCGCGATGAACTGCCCCAGGGTGTCAGGCAGATCCACCCGCAGATCCACCCGCCGCAGGGCCGGGAATGGCATGGCTAGCACCACGTAGTCGGCCTCAACTAGGCCCTGATCGAAGCCCAGTTGGAAGCCCTCGCCCTGGGACTGGAGGCTGCGCAGACGCCAGCCCATTTTGACCGGTGTCTGTAACCGCGCCGCCAGGGCCTCGGGGATGCGCCTGCTGCCGCCCTGAACCAGAAACAGTTCGTCGGCACTCAGGGGTTCGACGTGGTGATCGCTCACCCTGGGCAGGTTATAGATCAGCTGTAGGGCCGACGATTCATGGGCCTCAACGCCGCAGTCGGTGCGAATGGTGGCTTCCAGGAGCGATCGCACATACCGCTGGGAAATCTTGTCCCGGTGCAAATCCAAATAGTCCGCCACCGATAGCGCATCAAACTGGGGCGCGTAGTGGTCAAAGTCGTCGTCTAGTAAGACGCGATCGCGCCCTATTTGCGCGGCCAGCGGTGCCAGCGCCGCCTCTAACTCCGCCTCGGTCAGGGTGCGGCCCTCGAAATAAAAGGCTACCTCCGGAAAGGGCAGGGTCTGGGTCAGGGTGCGGCGATCAAACAGGTCTAGGCCCAGATCCGCTACCAGGGCCAGCAGGTCGTCGTGGTCTGAGTTGATAAACGCCGCCCCCAGATCGTTCACGAGGCCCGGCACAATCAACCCATCCCGCGACTGGATCCGCCCGCCCACATAGGGTTTCGCTTCGTAGACCGTGGCCGACAGGCCCAATTTTTGGAGCGTATAGGCGGCGTTGAGCCCGGCCATACCGCCGCCCACGATGGCAATCCGAGGGTGGGGCGAGCGGGTAGCTAGGCCCCCAGGCGGGAGGTCGCCGAGGGCCAGGGCCCCCGCCGCCAGGGCTGAGCACCGCAGCAAATTCCGCCGCGACAGGGGGATATTTCCGTGAAGACTTTGGCCCTGGGCCAGGGTTGTTTCAGCTTCAATTGGAGACGTTGCCGATTGAGATTTTTCAGGCCAGGCAGCCTTCGCAACGGCTCGCCGCAAAAGCTGACCTAAGGTTGTATGTGCCATAAAAGTGCCATGGGTCTATCGCCTAGTCGCCGCTGGAAAGAGAGGGCTACCGGGCCACAAGCCAGATCATTGAGTGCATAAACCACAAACTTCATTGTAGTTCTGTCCCTAGACCCTCGGCCAGGCCTCATCTAATCGATTAAAAACATCGTTTCGCGCCCCATCCTTTCTATACTGGTACGTTGGTGCCCGTTAGCTCTCAGCCGCCAAGGAGTCCCATGTCTGTCATCCGCGCCCTGCATCAACAGTTGGTCAACAAAGAACGCTCTGCGGTGGAGATCACCCAGTCCTACCTTGACCAAATTGCAGCCCTGGAGCCTACAATTCGCAGCTACCTGACCGTGACGGGTGATCAGGCCCTGGCCCAGGCGGCCCAGGTCGATGCCCGCATTGCCGCCGGAGACGATCTGGGGATGCTGAGCGGTATTCCCATCGCGCTCAAGGACAACCTTTGCACCCGTGGGGTTCGCACCACCTGCGGGTCGAAAATCCTAGAAAATTTTGTGCCCCCCTACGAGTCGACCGTGACCGAGCGGTTGCAGAGGGCGGGTGCGATCGCCCTGGGCAAAACCAACCTCGACGAGTTTGCCATGGGCAGCTCCACCGAAAACTCGGCCTACCAGGTCACTGGCAACCCCTGGGATATTGAGCGGGTGCCGGGTGGCTCCTCCGGGGGTTCCGCCGCCGCCGTCGCCGCGGGGGAATGTGCGGTCGCCCTGGGCTCAGACACCGGGGGGTCTATCCGCCAGCCCGCCTCCTTCTGTGGGGTTGTGGGGTTAAAACCCACCTACGGCCTGGTCTCGCGGTTTGGCCTGGTGGCCTACGCCTCGTCCCTCGACCAAATTGGCCCCCTGACCCGCACCGTAGAAGATGCCGCGCTGCTGCTCCAGGGCATTGCGGGGCACGACCCCAAGGACTCCACCAGCCTAAATGTGGCGGTGCCCGACTATACCCAGTACCTGAAACCCGATCTCAAGGGCCGTAAAGTCGGCATCATTACTGAAACCTTTGCCGCCGAAGGCATTGACCCCGCCGTTAGAACCGCCACCGAGAAGGCCATCCAGCAGTTAAAGGAGCTCGGCGCTGAGGTGCAGGAAATCTCCTGCCCCCGGTTCGCCTACGGTTTGCCCACCTACTACATCATTGCCCCCTCAGAGGCCTCGTCAAACCTGGCCCGCTACGACGGCGTTAAGTACGGCACCCGCCACAACAACGACAGCCTGATGTCGATGTACACCAAAACCCGGGCCGAGGGCTTTGGGGCCGAGGTCAAGCGCCGGATTATGATTGGCACCTACGCCCTGTCGGCGGGCTACTACGACGCCTACTACCTCAAGGCTCAAAAAGTTCGTACCCTAATCAAGCAAGACTTTGAATCCGCCTTTAGCCAGGTTGATGTGCTGGTGTGTCCCACGGCCCCGACGACGGCCTTTAAGGCCGGTGAAAAAGTCGATGATCCCCTTAGCATGTACCTCTCTGATCTAATGACGATTCCGGTCAACCTGGCCGGCCTGCCGGGGCTCAGCCTGCCCTGTGGTTTCGACGACCTGGGCTTGCCCATTGGGTTACAACTGATCGGCAATGCCCTGCGGGAAGACCTACTGTTTGAGGTGGGCTACGCCTATGAGCAGGCTACGGATTGGCACCGGCAGGTACCGAAGGTGGGCTGAATGGATGGGTAGAGGGGGCGAACCCTTCACATCAACCTTTAGGTTCTGAAAAATCGTCACAAGGGTCATAGCTAAAGCGAACCCATCCCCCATAATAAAAATCAAAAGCAAGCCGTTAGAGCCTTGCTGGCGTTGTGGCATCGGGCTGCATTACTGGATTGATCTGCCTATAGGTCGTGCCATCTACCCATCTGCTCTCTACGTATTCCTCCCCTATGCCCACCCTCAATCTAGTCTTTGGTGCCCTGGGCATTGCCGGTTTGATCTATCTCTCGTTGTGTGGGTGGCTGTGGCTGACCCAGCGACAGATCATGTTTTTGCCGAGTCCAGTCCTAGAGACGACTCCCGAGACCTTTGGGCTAGCCTATACCGATGTCTGGATTCCAGTGAATTCAAAGGCTGGGGGGTATTTGCATGGATGGTGGTTGCCGGCCAGTCACGGCAGTGGGTTGACCTTTGTGTACTTGCACGGCAACGCGGGCAATGTCTCCAGCAACCTGGGCAAGGCGATGCAGCTGCGATCGCTGGGGGCGTCGGTGCTGATCGTGGACTATCGCGGCTTTGGCCAGAGTTCGGGCCCCTTCCCGAGTGAACAGCGGCTGTACGAAGATGCCCTGGCGGCCACGAGGTTTTTGCAGGTTGAGAAGGGCGTGATGCCTCACCACCTGGTGATCTACGGCCATTCTCTGGGGGGTGCGATCGCCATTGAACTGGCCCGTCACCTGCCCCAGTTGGCAGGCCTAGTGGTAGAAGGGTCGTTTACCTCCATGGCCGATATGGCCACCCTGTCGCGGTACAACCGCTGGTTTCCGGTCTGCCAACTGCTGACCCAGCGGTTTGACTCCATCGCCAAGGTCAAGCGCCTGGAGACCCCAACCCTATACCTCCATGGTCTGGCGGATGCCTCGGTACCGGCCGCCATGGGCCAGACCCTCTACCAGGCCACCAGCGGGCCTAAAGCCCTCTGGCTAGTGCCCAATGCCGACCACAACGATCTCACCGACTGGGCCGGAGACAACTTTAAGCGGCAGCTGCAGATGTTTCTCCAAGACTATGTCCTGGCCCAGCGCTGATTTTGACCTGGGGCTACGAAGCCGTTAAGGCCGGGCTTGGGTTCATCCGCGACGCTGCCTTTTAGCTCACACCCAGGGTCAGGCTCCAGCCTAGGAGGGTGCCCGTGGCACCCGGTACGCTGTCTACGGCCCGCAGTCGCCAAGTCCCCTGGGCGGGCTGGCCCAGCAGCCGCATCAACACCGGGGTCGTTTGCAGGGTGTAGGTGTAGCGCAGTTGGGTTTGGCGACCCAGGGTACGCCCTTGGATCAGCGCCATCACCCCATTGGGGGCCACCAAGGTCAGGCTCAAGTCGCCCAAAAAACCATGGTCAACCTTGACCTCCACCTGCACATCGGTCACGGTGCCGGTGGCCGTAGACCCGCCCCCCAGGGCGATGGTCAGGGCACTGTCGACCCCACTGGGTTGACGGTCGGGGATCGCCACCGGAGTCGAGGTCTGCTGCTGGACCACCCGGCCCATCTGCCGCCCGGCAAAGGCTCGCCGCTGGGCCTCTCGCACCGCCGCCGCCGCGTTCACCTTGCCGTAGCCAAACCACTGGGAGTGGCCGTTGGCCTCGTAGGTGCCGTACTTGAGACCAAGCTGGGGATCGGGGTTGCGATCGACAATCTTGTCGGCGGTGATCTGGAGAATTTCGCGCACCTGGCGGGCGGTGAGATTGGGGTTTACCGATAGCATCAGCCCCGCTACCCCGGCCACCACCGGGCAAGCGCTGGAGGTACCGCCAAAGACGTTGGTGTAGTCGCTGCTGTCA
>JAIXUR010000250.1 GCA_027483425.1 Cyanobacteriota bacterium
GTTACGGCGAGGGGGGGATTGGGGATTGGCGGGGGGGGCGTGGGTTACGGCGAGGGGGGAGGGGGGTTGCCCAGGGGTGGGGTGGTGGCCTAACCCACGCTACGGGTGGCCGGTTGGGTGTTTATGGGTCCCATTTCACTTTGAAGAGGCGAAACATTTCGTAGTCGCGGGTGGAGACGACGCGGGCGCCTTCGGCTTTGACTAGGGCGGGCCAGCGATCGAGGTCTTCCAGGTAGACCTCAGCGCCCAGGTAGGTTTCTAGAATGGCCCAGCCCTCCGCCAGGGTGGCGTCGGGGTTGAGGGCGTCAAACAGCAGCCAGCCGCCGGGCTTGAGGATTTTTTTCACCTGCTGTACCACCGTGGCCCAGTAGTCGGCGGGGTAGTAGCAGCTCACCCCGGTGGCGATCACCATGTCAAAGGACTGGGGCTCGTACTCGAGCCGGTGGGCGGGGGCCTGGATGACGCCCTTAAAGAGCTTAGAGTTGAGCTGGGGGCCACGGGAGGTCAGCGCTTGGCAGGCTACGGCGCTAATGTCGTGGCCGTGAAAGAGGGCCTCCCACTCGCGCCAGGGGTAGATCAAAAAGCTGATGCCGCAGCCGATATCCAGGCAGTGGTCACGCTTGCGGGGCTTCACGGCTTCCCAAAAGGGGGTTGAGATCCGGGGCGTTAGGGTACCCGCAATCCAGTCTTGAAATACCGACATTTCTTCCACCTCCGGGGGGAGGTCAAAGGCTTTGCCGCTAAACTCCTGGTCGTAGCGCTGGGCCACGGCCTGCACCTGGGCCCCCCACGGCGAGGGCTCAGCGGGGAGGCGGCTCATCCTTTCAAGGCCCGGTTAAAGTTTTCGCGGTAGGACTTGTTGAGCGCCAAAAACAAGGGCCACAGCACGGTGAACTTGACCTTGCCGTCGGTAAAGTTGGTGCGGTTAAACCCCGTCCAAAACTTAAAGGCCCCGCCGCCGTAGATAACTACCAACAAAAGCGTAATCAATGTACCCATAGTCACTGCTCCTATCTACCCAGGTCGCCTATGCTTCTACAATACCAACGTTCCTCCCGGTTGTTTGTGATCACCTGGGTGATCTCGGCCTCATACCAAATCCTATCTGTATACCCCCGCCTTGTAGGGTCATTGCACTGCAATGCCCCTACGGGATATCGGTTTTGAATCGGGGCCTTGTGGGTCGGATTCGGTATTAGACGCTGGAGTGAGCAGTGAGGGGTCAAGCCAGATCCCACCTAGGGTAGAGATATAGAGTGGTGCATTTACTCTAATCTATTCTTGGAGGGATAATGCTCGAGGTATATTTATGGATGCCTCGAAGGCTGTGTGGCTTTGTTCGGTGCGGCTAGCCTCCGGGCAGGGCTCTTCCCCTCGGGGAAATGTTTACCATCAGGAAGGAGACTCTATGCGTGCAGTGCTGATGGCGGGTGGTTCAGGGACTCGTTTGCGACCGCTGACCTGCGACTTACCCAAGCCCATGGTGCCCATTCTCAATCGTCCCATCGCTGAGCACATTATCAATTTGCTTAAGCGCAACGGCATTACCGAGGTGATTGCCACCCTCTACTACCTGCCCGATGTCATGCGCAACTATTTTCAGGATGGGCGCGACTTTGGTGTGCAGATGACCTACGCCGTGGAGGAGGATCAGCCCCTGGGCACCGCTGGCTGCGTCAAGAATATTGCCGACCTGCTCACCGATACGTTTGTGGTGATCAGCGGCGATAGCGTCACTGACTTTGACCTGCAAGCCGCGATCGCCTTTCATCGACAGAAGGGCTCTAAGGCTACCCTGGTGCTGACTCGGGTACCCAATCCGATCGAGTTTGGCGTGGTCATTACCGACGGCGAGGGACGCATTCAGCGGTTTTTAGAAAAGCCCTCCTCCAGTGAGATCTTTTCTGACACGGTCAACACCGGCACCTATATCCTCGAACCCGAGGTGCTCAACTACCTACCCAGCCATCAGGAGTCCGATTTCTCGAAGGATCTGTTTCCGCTGTTGCTAGAGAAGGGAGAACCCCTCTACGGCTATGTGGCCGACGGCTACTGGTGCGATGTGGGCCACCTGGAGGCCTACCGAGAGGCCCAGTACGACGCCCTTTATCGCAAAGTCATGATCGATTATGCCTACCAGGAGACAGCTCCAGATGTTTGGATCGGAGACAATACCCAGATAGATCCCTCGGCCCAGATCCATCCGCCGGTCATGATTGGCAACAACTGCCGCATTGGCCCCCGCACGGTGCTCGAATCGGGCACCGTCATTGGCGATAACGTCACCATCGGCAGCGATGCCGATCTCAAACGACCCATTGTTTGGAATGGGGCGATTGTGGGTGACGAGGTGCACCTGCGGGCCTGCACCATTGCTCGGGGAGCGCGAGTCGATCGCCGCTCCCACGTGCTCGAAGGGGCCGTGATTGGCCCCCTGTCGACGGTGGGCGAAGAGGCGCAAATTAGCCCTGGCGTGCGGGTCTGGCCGAGTAAGCAAATCGAGTCAGGTGCAACGTTGAACATCAATTTAATCTGGGGCAACACGGCCCAGCGCAATCTATTTGGCCAGCGAGGGGTGGCCGGGTTGGCCAATATCGACATCACCCCTGAGTTTGCCGTTAAGTTGGGGGCCGCCTACGGGTCTATCCTCAAGCCCGGTTCCCAGGTCACGGTATCGCGCGATCAGCGCAGCATTTCGCGCATGGTGTCGCGATCGCTGATTGCCGGGCTGATGTCCGTCGGTATCAATATCCAAAACCTAGAGGCGACGGCGATTCCGGTGGCCCGCAGTGTGCTGGCCCAGATGGGGGTGGCCGGGGGCGTTCACGTGCGCCTGCACCCCGATCGCCCCGACTACGTGCTGATTGAGTTCTTTGACGAACACGGTATCGATATCCCCAAGGGCAAGGAAAAGAAAATTGAGGGGGCCTATTTCAAGGAAGATCTGCGGCGATCGCCCATCCACGAGATTGGTACGGTCACCAACTCCACCGATGTGGTTTCGATCTACACCACCGCCTTTGAAAAGCACCTCAATGTCAACGCGGTGATTAATAGCCAGGCCAAGGTCGTGATCGACTACCTCTACGCCGTGTCGGGGGCGGTGCTGCCCCAAATCCTCGGTAAGTTTGACTGCGATGCCGTGGTGATCAACGCCAGCCTGCGCCAGGTGGCCCTTTCCAACGACGAGCGCAAGGTGATGCTGAGCCAACTGGGCCAGGTGGTGCAGGCCCTGCGGGCCACCTTCGGGGCCCAGGTGTCGGCCAATGGTGAGCAGCTGATCCTGGTGGATGAAGTGGGCACCCCCATTCGTGGCGAAGTGCTCACCGCCCTGATGTCGCACATGATGTTGACCACCCACCCGCGCGGCACCATTGTGGTACCGGTCCACACCTCCGGCGCGATCGAGCACATTGCCCGTCGCCACGATGGCCGCGTGATTCGCACCAAGGCCAACCCCACCGCCCTGATGGAAGCCTGCCAAACGAATCCCAACGTGGTGCTGGGCGGCAGCGGCGAAATGGGCTTTATTTTCCCAGAGCTGCACCCCGGCTTCGACGCCATGTTCAGCATTGCCAAGCTGATCGAGCTGCTCACCTTGCAACAGCGATCGCTGGGGCAAATCTGGTCTGAGCTCCCCCGCATGTCTTACCGGATGCAAACCCTGCGCTGCCCCTGGACGGTGAAGGGCGCGCTGATGCGTCACCTGGTCGAAGACACGCCCCCCGATCGGCTCGAACTCATCGATGGCGTTAAAATTTTGGGCGACAACCCCGATGACTGGGTGCTGGTCCTCCCCGATGCGGGTGAGCCCCTGGTGCATCTCTATGGCAATAGCCAGAGCCGCGAAGGACTCGACCATACCCTGGCCAAGTACCAGCAGCATGTGCAACACTTCATCGAGAAAGAACAGGGGATTAAGGAGCCTATGCCGCTATGAATAACTGTCTGCTAATGGCTGAAATTGTACAGGCACCCCAGCTGCGCTACACCTCAGATAACCAAACCCCCGTGGCCGAGTTTGTGGTGCAGTTTCCAGGCCTACGGGAGGGCGACCCCTCCTCTCAAATGAAGGTGGTGGGCTGGGGAAATCTGGCTCAGGATATTCAGGCCCAGTATCAGGCGGGCCAGCGGGTGATGATCGAAGGCCGCCTGGCCATGAACGTGGTCGAACGCTCCGAGGGCTTTAAAGAAAAGCAGGTGGAGATGACCGTGCAGCGCATCTATAGCGTTAGCGACCTGAGCACTATGCCCATGGCCCCGCCACCTGCGGTGGCGACCCCAACCGCCAGCCCCAGCCCAGCGGCCTCTCGCCCAGCGGCCCCGGCGGCTCCGGCGGCGGCCCCCGTAGAACCCGCCAGCTACGACGATATTCCGTTCTAGACGTCAAAAAACCGGGCCTGGGGATACCCCCAGGCCCGGTTTTTTGACGCTTAGAACTGACCTAGTACTGCTGTTTGAGGCGACCCCGCGTACGACCGCTGAGGCGTTCATCCACTAGGCTACGGTCTTTTTCGTTAAGACCGCTGAGGCGTTGGTGGGCCTGGCTCAGCTGGTGGTTGTCCGACAGTCGGTTAATCAGATCGGCTTCGTAGGAACGCTGGCGAGGACTCAGGTGTGACTTTCCCATAGATTCAGAGGTGCTGGATTGATTAATGAAGTCAAGTATTGCCTCACTAGTCTAGATTTAAATCGCCGATCTGGAATGCCTGCCTGGCCGTAACACGAAACCTTCATGGCGACCGATACCCAAGCCTGTCTTCAAAATACCCCCGACCAATCGGTTTCGCATCGAGGCTTTGTGAGTCGGATTCGGCATGAGTTGGCGGTTGGCCCTTCGATCAGGGCCTAGATTGGGTCTATTCTTAATCAGATGTCGACGTTCGCCCAGCCGTAGCCATGCACAATTTTTTGCCGATCGCCTATTTTGAAGGCCAGTTCCGAGATTTTGACGACGCTAAAATTTCCATTGCCACCCATGCGTTGCACTACGGCACCGGCGCGTTTGGTGGCCTACGGGGTATTCCAGATCCGGGCGATGCTGGGACAGCAGGCTCCCCAAAGCGCGTGTTGCTGTTTCGTCTCGATCGCCACTGCCAGCGCCTGAGCACCAGTGCCCGGCTGCTCAACTACGATCTGCCCGCCGATAAAATTCAGGCCGTCATTGGCGATTTTGTCCGCAAAAACCAGCCCGAAACTCCCTTTTACATTCGTCCCTTTGTGTACACCTCAGATCTAGGCATCTCGCCCCGGCTGCACGACGTGGAGAAAAACTTCTTTGTCTACGGGCTAGAACTGGGCGATTATCTCTCCCCCGAGGGGGTAACCTGCCGGATTAGCTCTTGGTACCGGCAAGAGGATCGTAGCCTGCCCCTGCGAGGCAAGATTAGTGGAGCCTACATTACCTCGTCCTTGGCCAAGACCGAAGCGGTGGAGTCGGGCTTTGATGAATCTATTCTCATGAATGCCCAGGGCAAGGTCAGCGAAGCGTCGGGTATGAATGTCTTTATCGTGCGCAACGGGGTGCTCATTACCCCTGGCCACGAGCAGGATATTCTGGAGGGCATTACCCGCGACAGCATTCTGACCGTGGCTCGGGCCATGGGCATTGAGGTGGTTGAACGCCCGGTCGATAAGTCTGAGCTGCTGATTGCCGACGAGGTATTTCTCAGCGGCACGGCAGCCAAAATCACCCCCGTTCGTCGGGTAGAGTTCTACCAGCTGTCCACCCACCGCCCCGTGACCGATCGCCTGCGCGAGCGGCTGACGGCGATCACCGAAGGGCGTGACCCCGCCTTCCAAGACTGGGTCTTTCCCATTGAACTAGGCTAGGCTGAGGGGGCAGTAAGACCACTACTCCATCGAGGGTATCCCTAGGTTCTTGGGATAGACGTCTCGCCTGGCCATTTTGCGGTCTCTGGGCGGCAAACGATACCTGGGGCAACCCTTCTCCACTACCCTCCTACCCTGGCGATCGCGCCGCCCCTATGACCAGCACCTCCACCCTTCCCATCGACGACACCCTTCGCCGCCCCGATAGCGACTGGCGGCTGTTTCTGCGCATGTGGCCCTACATCTACCAGCACCGCACCGCCCTGGTGCTGCCGCTCATGCTGCTGGTGCCCCTGTCCCTGGCCAACGCTCTCCAGCCAGTGCTGATCGGTCAAGCCATTTCCTTGATTCGCCAAGAACCGGTCATGGGGTTTTTGCAGGGGCGCACCCTCCAGGGGGGGCTCAATTTGCTGGTCGGCCTGCTGGTGATCACCGTCCTGATTCGACTGCTGCTGGATGGCTTCCAGAGTTACCAGGTGCAGGCGGTCGGGCAAAAAATTACCGCCGACATTCGCACCGACCTGTTTACCCACGTCACCGCCTTGGCCGTGCGCTTCTTTGACCGCACCCCGGTGGGCAAACTCATTACCCGCATGACCAGCGACGTCGATGCCCTGGGGGATGTGTTCTCCACCGGGGCGGTGGGTATCATCACCGATGTGTTCTCGATTTTAGTGCTGCTGGTGGTGATGTTTACCATGCAGTGGCAGCTGGCCCTGATGCTGTTGGCCCTGCTGGTGCCCGTGACCTGGTTGATTATTTACTTTCAGCAGCAGTTTCGCAAAGCCAACTACAAAGCCCGCGAGCATCTCTCTGAACTCAACGCCGCCCTCCAGGAAAACGTGGCGGGCATTAACGTGGTGCAGCTGTTTCGGCGCGAGCGCTACAACACCGAAATGTTTCGCTACACCAACCAAAAGTACATCACCGCCGTCGACAAAACCATCTTCTACGATTCCGCTGTATCCTCCACCCTGGAGTGGATTTCCCTGGTGGCAATCGGCGGCGTCCTCTGGCTGGGCGGTCTGCTGGTCATGCAGGAGGCGCTGACCTTTGGGACCCTGGCTACGTTTATTTTGTTTGCCCAGCGGCTGTTTGACCCCCTGCGCCAGTTTGCCGACAAGTTCACCGCCATTCAGGCCGGGCTCACCGCCGTCGAGCGGATTACCGACTTGTTTAACGTGCCGGTCGAAATTCGCGACCCAGAGAAACTCGACGGCGCAGGGAATATCAGCTTAGCTACCTCTCCCGTCACCCCTTCACCCTCCAACTCCCTCACCGCCCACTCACCCACTCACCCACTCTCCCACTCTCCTGCCCCCGCCTCCGAGATCCGCTTCGACCACGTCACCTTTGGCTACAAACCCAACGAATACGTGCTCAAAGACCTCACCTTTACCCTTCGCCCCGGCGAAAAGGTGGCCCTGGTGGGGCCAACGGGGGCGGGCAAAAGTTCTATCATTCGACTGCTGTGCCGCCTGTACGACATCAATCACGGAGCGATCTTGCTGGATGGGGTGGATATTCGCGACCTGCCCCAGGCGGAGCTGCGGCGGCGGATGGCGGTCATTTTGCAGGATGGTTTTTTGTTTGCTGGGGATGTGAAAAGCAACATCACCCTGGGGGAAGAGTATCCCCGAGAGGCGGTGGTGGAGGCGGCAAAAAAGACCAACATTCATGGGCTGATTGAGCAGTTGCCCCAGGGCTATGACACTGAGCTACGGGAGCGGGGAACGAATCTCTCGGGCGGGCAGAAGCAGCTGTTGGCCTTTGCTCGGGCGGCCATTCGTGACCCAGGTATTTTGGTGCTGGATGAGGCCACCGCCAACCTCGATGTGGGCACTGAGGCGATGATCCAGGAAGCCCTGGAGCGGCTGCTGGAGGATCGGACGGCAATTATCATTGCCCACCGCCTGTCGACCATTCGCAATGTGGATCGCATTTTGGTGCTCAAGCAGGGTGAACTGGTGGAGCAGGGGAGCCACGAGCAGCTGCTGGCCCAGGAGGGGCTGTATTCGAGCCTGTACCGTTTGCAGCGGCTGGGGGCTTAGGACCCGATGGTAGAAACGGCGGCTCAACCCGGCAGGATGGAACGCCCAGAAACTCCGCCCCCCAACGACGGGTTTTTGGTGTGCGGCTTGGGCAGCCTAGGTCAAAACTGTGTGGCCAATTTAAAGAGCTTTGGGGTGCCGGTGCACGCCATTAACAATGTCCTACCAGACCAATGGCAGGTGCCCCATCTGCAGGAGCAGATCGATCACCTGGAAATTGGCGACTGCCGTTTGGCGGAGGTGCTGGAGAGGGCGGGCATTCGCCAGTGCCGAGCGGTGCTGCTCGTCACCCAGGATGAGCGGGTCAACCTGGAGGCCGCGCTGACGGCACGGGTTTTAAACCCCAGGGTACGTCTGGTCATGCGCTCGGACAAGCAGAACCTGAACGAGCTGATGGGGCAGCAGTTAAAAAATTTTGTGGCCTTTGAGCCCACTCAACTGGCCGCCCCGGCCTTTGCCCTGGGGGCCTTTGGGGAGGAACTGATTGGCTACTTTAGCCTGGATGACCACCGCTTTCAGGTGGTGAAGCAGCGGATAGAACCGGGGCATGCCTGGTGCGATCGCCGTCAGCTTCACGAACTCGATACCAGCCATCGCCGGGTGCTGTGCCACAACCCAGGGCTCGGCATGGCCAAGGCCTTTAGCCCCTCTAGCCTGTTTTACACCTGGCTACCCGACACGATGCTGCGGGCAGGCGATGAGGTGGTGGTGATCGAGAGCGATGCCCAACTGCGTGCGCTGACTAGTGAAGCGCCTAAGCCAACCCGGCGGGGGATGTTGAAAGTCATCAGACAAGGTGTCGCTCGCCTACGCAACTGGCCTGCGCTCAAGCAAGACCTGCTTAATTTTTGGCAGGCGGGTGCCGAGCAACAGCTGCGCCGGGTGGCCATTATCTGCGGAGTTACGGTCGTAGCCCTGTGTCTGATGGGCACCCTGCTCCTGTATATGAATTCTCCCGAAGACATTCCCCTGTTTCAGGCGTTTTTGTACACCTTCATTACCCTATTTGGGGGCTACGGTGATGTCTTTGAGGCGCTGGCAGACTTCAATCACCCGCGTCTGCTCCAGATTTTTGGGATACTGCTGACCCTGACCGGGGCCGCCTTTGTGGGTGTGCTCTACGCCCTACTCACCGAAAAGCTGCTCACCGTGCGCTTTGAGTTCAGGGAGCGTCGCCCCCCGGTGCCCGAAAAAGACCATGTGGTGGTGATTTGGCTGGGACGGGTAGGCCGCCAGGTATTGACCACCCTGCAAGAGCTGGACCAGCCCGTGGTGGGGATTTCTCCCCACGACCTCGATAACGATGTGCTGCCCAAAATTCCCCTCCTGACGGGGGATGTGAACGTGGCCCTGGGTAAAGCCCACCTGGACACCGCCAAAAGCGTGGTCGCCGTCAGCGAAGACGAAATTCAAAATCTGGAGGTGGGGCTCTTGGCCCACCGACTCAACCCCCACTGCCGCGCCATCATTCGCACCTACGACCAACAGTTTAACGATCGCGTCGCCAAGATCTTTCCCTTTGCCCAGGTGCTGTGCGCCTCGACGATTTCCGCAGAAGCCTTTGCCGGAGCTGCCTTTGGCGAGCACGTGATTGGCCTGTTTCGGCTCTACGGCCAAACGGTGCTGGTCACCCAGTACCAGATCGAAGCTGGGGATACCCTCGATGGACTGCTGCTGTCGGATGTGACCTACGGCTATGGCGTTGTGCCCCTGTGGCACCAACGCCAGCCCGAGGCCGGCAAGATGATGCCCTCCGAAGATATGCGCCTGCAGCCCGGCGATCGCCTGGTGGTGCTGGCCAGCATTGGCGGGTTACGCCGGGTTGAACAGCGCCAGATGGCCCCCCGCACCTGGCATCTTCACATCGAAAAAGCCCTCACCGCCGATGCCCTATTTGACGGTGCCGCCGAGATCGCCCGCATCTCGGGCTACCGTCTGGGGGATGCCCGCGAGTTTATGGCCCATCTGCCCGGCACCCTACCCCAGCCGCTACACCAGCACCAGGCCCTGCGCCTGGCCCGACTCCTTGGCCGGGCCCAGGTTAAGGCCCAGGTCATGGCGCCCCCAGACTCCAACCACAATTCCGCCTAGCCCAATACATCAATGCTAAAGAAATAGATAGATCCCAAAGTTTTCATGCCGGGGCCGGGGCCTTTGCGATAGAGTTTGCCCAGGGATAGATGAATACAGGACTTGACTATGGCTAAGCAGGGCGGGGGAATGATGCAGAATCGAGGGCGATCGCCCATCCTGAAGGCCCTACTCTGGTTAGGCGGCGGTGTCGGCCTAGCCACCCTATCGCTACCCGTGCTGGCCCTGACCGAGTCGGTGGGTGCCGAGGGCATCGATGCCCTGCGCCTCCACCTGGCCCCCTACAACTTGACCGGCAACAAAATTGCCATTGGTCAGGTCGAAATTGGTCGCCCCAGCCAGTTTGGCTTAGACAAGGTGGCCTCCGAAACCCTGCCGGTGGTGGTGCGTCGGGTGCTGTTGCTCGACGGTTGGGCCGTTGCCGATGAGTATGTCGATGGCCACGCTGGCAATGTGGCCAGTGTCATGATTAGCCAAGATAAATTGAACATGGGGGTCGCCCCCGATGCCGTGCTGTACTCGGCGGCGGTGGGGCAGTTGGAAGGACGCAGCGCCCAGCCCGAAGAATGCCTCGCCTCCCAGGCGGTAGCACTCCAAAACGGCGGCGATGTGCGTGCCATTAACTTCAGCTTTGGCGAACCCCTGGTGCGCGACCCGCGACCCAACCCAGTCCTCGATGGCAACGCTCTCCTGACCCAGTGCATTGACTGGTCATCGCGGGTGCACGGTGCTCTCTACGTGATCGCAGGCAACCAGGGGGGCGGTGGCATTCCCATTCCCACCGACAACTTTAACGGCCTCAACATCGCCTACTCCCGCGAGGTGGATGGGGTGTTCACCAAGCTTGATTCCTCCAACCTGGGTAGCGAACCAGCGGTATCCCTACAGCGGGGAGCCGCCCCCGAAAGCAATGTTGGCCCCCGCCGCTCCATTACCCTGGTGGCCCCCGGCAGCGATATTGAGCTGATTGACCCCGATGGCCAGGTGAGCACCGCCAGCGGCACCAGCTTTGCCTCGCCCCACGTGGTGGGGACCATTGCCCTGCTACAGCAGCTGGTCGATCGCCAGTTTCGCAGCGGTGACGCCAACATGCCCCTGACGGGTCGCCAACCGATGGTCATGAAGGTCGTGCTGATGAACTCCGCCGATAAGATTCAAGACAGTGGCGATGGCCTGCGCCTGGGCATGACTCGCACCCTGGTTGACAGCAGCAATCAATCCTGGCTGGAGTCGGATGCCTACCGCGATCGCGCCATTCCCCTCAACAGTGACCTGGGCACGGGCCATCTGAATGCCTTCCGCGCCTACCAGCAGTTGGTACCCGGAGCCTTTGGCCCTGACCAAGCAATTCCTGCCATTGGTTGGAACTATACCACCGTGGCCCAGCCGGGCACCGACCAGGCCAGCCAAGACTACGTGTTTGAAGCGCCCCTCCAGGCCGGCAGCTTTTTGGCGGCGACCTTAGCCTGGGAGCGGGTGGTGGATCTGGTGGATGCCAA
>JAIXUR010000233.1 GCA_027483425.1 Cyanobacteriota bacterium
CCTCCCTTGGGCCTGCCTAGATTTGGGTCTAAGGACAATTCTGGCAACGGAAAGACCCAAGAATTTTGGTTCCTCGTCAAGGGCGCAGGGCTCTGCGCCCCTACAGATGGGTATCTTTTTGCCCAGAAATCCCCTTGGCTCTAATTTATTGGGGCACCCCTAGAACTGGGCAGGGTGTTTGGGGGGCTAGCTGCTTCACCAGCGCATGCTGGCTGGCTTGACAACCCACCAGGATCACCTCAGCGTTCAGTTCAGTGGCGACCTGGCTGAGTTCGGTGGCGACCTGGCCGATGCGGAGGTGGGCGTCCAAGGAGCCTCGCCACTCGCTGGCCAGACAGCGGGCCTGCCAGAGAATGCGGTCAGCATTGTCGATGGTTTTGGGGCGAGTTGTATCGACCACGTATACCACATGCACGACGACCGGCTTTTGGCTGGCCATGCGGGTTTGGTGGGCGATGCACAGGGCGATATCTAAAGCCGCCTGGCTTTTAGGCGAACCGCTAAACCCCACCACCACGTTAATCGTCGATTGACCGGGCTCCCCTTGGGGTTTGGTCTGCCTGGGCTTAGACACCAGAACCATTTGCGCCATTAAGTCATCGCAACCCAAGGCGGTCTGTAACCGAAAGAGCATGGGTTTTAACAGCGACGTATCTGGGCGGGTAGATGGGGTCAGCGATACCAACGCCCCCTGACGGACAGGGGCGGCATACCTTGATTGAGTTGCCATGGGATATTCCTTAGCGTTTGAGCATGGACAGCGAACAAGCCGTGAAAAACACGACTTGGGACACTGAAGCAGTCAACGGGATGAAGGCTGACGATTCAGTCTCCTCTCAATGCCGACGAGGTTAGCTGACGGGCTAGGACTGAGAGATGTCCTTTTCCGATTACCCTCAAAGTGGGTATTTAGAACTCGGAAATAAGCCCCTTTACTGGTTCCCCCGCTCTAGCAGTGCTGCCGACAGAAGACAGTGCTGCTAGACTAGGCCGACTTGTTCGATTCTCTTGATCTAAACGCAAAAAACCAAAAACGTCAAGGCAAGGTTACGTTATATGACCAATTAAGAGGTTGTTTGAAAAGCCAAAGAGCGTCTCAGATTATACCTAGGTTCTAGGCTAATGGCCTCAAAATTCAGCGTTTTGACTGTCTCTTGGCGGCAAGCTATACCTGGGACAACCCTTTTCAAACAACCTCTAAAGGTGGCTCATATCTCAGGATATTGACGGTCGCCAGACGGCCCATAGAACCCCAAAATACTCTTTTCAAACAGCCTCTAACCAGCCATTTGTTCGAAGTAACTGTCGAGAAATCCCAGGGCATGATTACGCAGGTCGTAATACTCTGAAGACTCGCGCAGGGCGGCGCGATCGCGCGGGTGATCAAAGGGTACGGTCAAAATTTCGCCAATGTGGGCGTTGGGGCCGTTGGTCATCATCACAATGCGATCGGCCATATAAATGGCTTCGTCAACGTCGTGGGTAATCATCATCACCGCCTGGGGGTTGCGCTCCCAAATATCGAGCACCTGGCGCTGCAAACGGCTGCGGGTAAGGGCATCGAGGGCACCAAAGGGCTCATCCATCAGCAACATTTTGGGGCGAATGGCCAGGGCACGGGCAATGCCGACCCGCTGCTTCATGCCGCCCGATAGCTCATCGGGATATTTGGTGGCGGCGGCGGTGAGGTTGACCATCGCCAGGTGTTCTTCGACCAGATCCTGACGATCGCGGGAGGAGAGGCGATGGCACACTTCATCCACCGCGAGCCGCACATTTTCGCGCACCGTGAGCCAGGGCAGCAGCGAATATTGCTGAAACACCATCATGCGATCGGCCCCTGGCTTTTTGATCGGAGAGCCTTCTAAAAAGATGGCCCCAGACGTCGCCTGCTCTAGGCCACCAACAATTTTCAGCAGCGTCGATTTACCACAGCCCGAGTGGCCAATGATGGCAATAAACTCGTTTGCGCCAACGGTCAGGTTGATGTTGTCCAGCACCACGGTTTGTTCACCACGGCTGTTGGGGTAGGCCTTCACCAAGTCTTGAATGACGAGGAAATCGCTTTCAAACTCAACCTGCCGTTGGTCTAGGGGCTGAGAGTATTGACTTGACTTAACCATGATTGTTCTCCGGAAAAATGTATCTGGATCGCAGAGGTGGGTTGGAAATTTTTAACGTTTGAGGTTAGGATGTCGGGAATTTTGAGATGGGAACCTCACGACAAAAAGATCGATTGAGGACGCTTGGCCCGAATCTCAAACCCGTTCAAGTAGCCCACTGGATCGCTGGGATCGTAGGCGATACCGTCAATGAATACCTCCCCCGGTTCTACTTTATAATCCTCCGCCGGGCAGTCAATGCCCAGGTCGGCAGCAATGTCTCGATAGAGGTCGGTGCGCCAGGCCAAATGAGCTCTGGCCTCGGCATCGGCGGGAAACTCGGGAATTTGCCCCCAGCGGGCGGCCTGGGTCATCAGCCAGAGCGACTGAGACTGCCACATAAACGTGGAATGATCACCGGGGGGGTGGGGCAGATCAGCGGGGAGTTTGAAAAAGATGGTGCTGTCGGGTATTTGTACCTGGCGGCTTTTGCCGTCAAAGCCCCCGTAGTTGTAGTCACCCACCAGTCCCGGCGTTGTAAATTTGGGTGGAGCGCCCGTAAACGATCGGGCCGAAATAATGTCCGCCACCTCGGCCCGGTTAGCCGGGTCATCGCAATAGCGACAGGCTTCAATCATGGCCTTGACGAGGGAGCGGTAGGTTTTAGGGTTCTCGTCAATAAACCCTTCCATCACGGCCAGCACCCGGTCAGGGTGACCGCGCCACACCTCTTTGCCGTGGGCAAAGGTAAACCCTACCCCCTCGTTGCCGGTGATGGCGCGGGTATTCCACGGTTCGGCCACCATGTAGGCCTGCATCGCCCCAATCCGCATGTTGGTGACCATCTGCGGCGGCGGAATAATAATGATCCGGAACTCCGCTAGGGGATCGACCCCCGCCGCCGCCGACAGGTAGCGAATAAAGTACTCATAAATGGCTGAACTGAGCACGGTGGCCCAGACCCGCTGTTCTGGTGCTAAGCCATCAAAGTAGCCGCGAAAGTCGCGACCAAAGGCCTCGAGATCGCCCCCATACTCTCGCCAGGGGCGCAGGCCATACTCCCACATGGCGGGGTTCATGGTCATGGCGTTGCCGTGGCGGTGAATGGTCATGGCCGCACACATGGGGGCAATGCGGGCACCCTCTGCGCCAATGCGGGCATTGGTCACGGCCCCAGATACCACCGGAGAGGCATCCAGACGGCCAAAAATCACGCCATCGCGGGAGGTACCCCAGCTAGCCTCGCGGTTGAGGGTGACAGTCAGCCCGTACTTATAGAAATAGCCCTTGGCCTGGGCGATCGCAAAGGGGGCACAGTCGTTGACGGGTACATAGCCCACCGTCAGGTGGGATCGCTCTAAACTGGCGGGGTTCACCACCTGCTCGATATTGGCCGCCTGAACCGCCGCACCACTGGGCGATGAACTGCTCTGGCGAAATGCTTGACCGCAGGCCGACGTCGCTAGTCCTGCGGTAAACCCGACCGCCCCCTTCAGGAGCGATCGCCGATGGATAGTTGTCATGACTCTAATCCTCTTGTCGCTAGGAGGTCAGGGAGGGATAAACGTGACTGGCAAAACCCCCATTCGCCATGGCCGCAGGTTGAGTGAAGCGGCTGCATGACCCAACCAAACTCCACCTGATTGGGGCCGGTGGGCAGTGCCCACCCTACAGAAGGGTATTCAGTCACTGCATGGATCTACATGGCTTTAACGGGACGGTGGGTGGCCCAACGCTGAATTAGGGTGATCGCGTAGTCTAGCACCAGGCCCGTGAGGCCAATCACAATTACCGCCAAAAACACAGAACTTAGGCTCAGTCGGTTCCACTCATCCCAGATAAAGAAGCCAATGCCAATGCCCCCCGTGAGCATTTCAACCGCTACAATCACCAACCAGGCAATGCCTAAACTCAACCGTAAACCGGTAAAAATGTAGGGCAAACTGGCGGGCCAAATAATCTTAAACATCTGTCGCCAGCGGGGCATTTCTAGCACTTGTGCCACGTCTAAATAGTCTTTGGGCACACTAGATACCCCCAGGGCGGTGTTAATGACCGTAGGCCACAGTGAGGTAATAAAAATCACAAAAATGGCCGACGGATTGGCCAGGTTAAAAATGGATAGGGCAATGGGTAACCAAGCCACCGGAGACACCGGACGAAATAGCTGTACCAAGGGGTTAATAGCCATCATGGCGCGGGGCGATAGACCAATCCAAAAGCCCACTGGAATGGCCACTAAGGTACCTAGGAAAAACCCCAGGAGCACCCGGCGAAGGCTAGCTAAAAGTAACCAGCCAATGCCCAGATTTCCGGGCCCACGGCGAAAAAATGGATGGATAATGTAGTCGAGATTGGCTACCAAGGCCTCCCAGGGGGTTGGCATCAGGGTGGTGAAGAAGGTCGCAATTACCCACCAGAGCAGTAGAACGCCGAGGAAAGCGATCGCCGGTAAAACGATCCTTTCCCCAGGCAAATGAAATGACGCCTGAGCAGATCTGGGCTGTCCTAAACGGACAGCCGTGCGAGTACGCGACCTGGGCTGCATGAGATCCTCCTAGAGGCTAGTCATGGACAGCGAACAAGTCGTGGTTACACGACTAGGGTACTGAAGAGGTCAACCATTAAAGAATGCTGACGATTCAGTCTCCCCTCAACGCCGACGAGGTTAGCTGACGGGCTAGGGCTGAGAGATGCCCCTTTCCGATTACCCTCTAATGGGTATGACGAACTCGGAAATACGCCCCTTTACTGGTTCCCCCGCTCTGGCAGTACAAATACCTAACGGCACAGGACTGGCAAACTAGGCTGACTTGTTCGATGTATTAGAGTCTAAGCGTAGAAAACTAAACCTGTCAACCCATAGCCCCGTGGATAGTTGAAACATCCATCTCTGGGGGTAACTGTGGTTCTTTTCTCAGCCTGATTTCTTCAGGGTTTAGGTTCTGATAGGGGGAGCTTGAAAAGAGCTTTCTCGGGTGCTACATTACCCAAGTTTTTGCTTTGCCAGATTCCCGTATTCTAAGCTATGTAGAGTTATCTGGAACTGAAGTTTTTAAACTAAAAGCTTGCTTTTCCCTCGGGCAAGTCTAGCCACGAAAACACCGCAGAATTTTGCTTCCTCTTTAGGGCGCAGAGTCTCCCCCCTACCTGGAGGATATCTGTTTTCCAGAAGGCTTCTAGCTGTCGGGAATCATGAGTGCCAAGATCTGGGCTGCCAATGATTGCCATGGACAAAGGCGGAAGGGGAGGATCATTAAAATATCTATGTGATCCGTATTGGGGGCCAGAGCCCACGGGTCCGCGGGTGAACTCGGGCTATTCTAGCTACGGTATCCAACGTGCCACGCAACCCAGGTCTCTAACTCTATGGTGCAGTCCAGCTTAAAGCCCAGGGCCATTGTGCTGCTCTCCGGCGGTCTGGATTCGGCCACCGCCGCCGCTCAGGCGATCGCCGATGGCTATGGGATCGTGGCCCTGTCCCTAGACTACGGCCAGCGACACCAGCGAGAACTCGACGCAGCTAGGGCGATCGCGGCTCATTTTGCGATCGCCGATCACCAGATCATCGTGGTCGATCTGGCCCAGTGGGGCGGCTCTTCCCTGACTGACCTGGCGCAGCCGCTCCCCCAGGCGGGCCTCGGGGCGGGCATTCCGTCCACCTACGTGCCGGGGCGCAATACAGTGTTCATTGCCCTGGCCCTGGCCGAAGCTAAGGGGGCCGAGGCCGTGTATTTGGGCATCAATGCGGTGGATTATTCTGGCTATCCCGACTGTCGGCCCGGGTATTTGGCGGTGTTTCAGCAGTTGGCC
>JAIXUR010000418.1 GCA_027483425.1 Cyanobacteriota bacterium
CACCCTCGTGGCGGTAGCGGTGATTGGCCTAGGGCTGTTTACCGGTAGTTTTTGGCTCACCTTAGCGGGGTCTTTGGTGGCTACCCTGGTCTCCCTACGGCTGATGTGGCCGTTCTTTCAGGAGGTGCTGGGCGAACTCTCACCCCGGCAGCAGTCGCTGCTGATTGCCATTCCTGGGGTATTGGTAGGCCTAGTGGGGCTGATGACCATTACCGGCCTTAACCGCGCCATTTTGCTCTGGGGGCTGGGCCTGCGGTGGGATATTTTGGGGGCCCTGGGCGACTTTTTGGGGGCGATTGGGCAAATTTTTATCGCCTTTTTGGCCCTGTTTGTGGCCTGGCGGCAGTACGTTATTTCTCGAGATTTAACTCGGCAGCAAAATCTGATTACCCAGCAACAAACCATCGATGCCTTCTTCCAGGGTATTTCAGACCTGGTGCTCGATGACGAAGGCTTGCTCGAAGACTGGCCCCAGGAGCGCATCATTGCCGAAGCCCGCACCGCCGCCATTCTTGGCAGCGTGGATGCCGGGGGCAAAGCTAAGGTGATTCGCTTTCTGTCGCGATCGAAACTGCTCGCGCCGCTCCGCCGCGACAACCGCCTGGGCCGCCCCATTTTAAATGGGCTGGGGAGCTATGAAGAAGATCTGGTGAAGGGGACGCGGGTGATTGATTTGGGCGCCATGTTGGCCGCCGCCGATCTGGCGGGCACTGACCTGCGCTGGGCCGACCTCAGCGACACGAATTTGATTCGCGCCGACCTGCGCCGGGCCGACCTGGTCAGAACCAATTTTGCCAGGGCTATTTTGTACCAGGCCAACCTGGTTGGGGCCGACCTGATGGAGGCCAGATTGTTCTACGGTAGCGTCGAAACCGCGACCCCCCGCACCCGCACGGGAAATCCCGATTACACCACCGGCGTCAATACTGGGGCTGTGGTCGAAGGCGCTAACTTCAGCGGCGTGTACCGCCTGTCGGAGGAGCAGCGTCGCTACATCTGCACCTGGGGGGGAGAGGCGACTCGGGCCACGGTTCCGGGAGGGTGTGAGGGGATTCCTAATCGGTTGGGGCGTTAGGGTGAGTGAGTGGGGGAGGTTAGCTAAATTCAGGGGTGCTGCCTAGTTTGCGCACAGCGACGGCGACCTCCATGCCCAGATAGTCGTTGGCGTCGCCAAACCAGGATCCGGCTAGGGGAATCGCCTGGCCAGGGTGACGGGCGATCGCAACGGCGATCAAATCAAACCCCTCGGTAATGCGGTTGGTGGGGTCGTACACGAGCCAACCCGCTCCCGGCAGGTATACCTGGAGCCAAGCGTGGGTGGCCCCGGAGCCGGTCATACCCACATCTCCACCATCGAGGGCCGAGTCGTACAGGTAGCCCGACACAAACCGGCAGGCAAAGCCTAGCCGCCGCAGGCTTTCTATCATTAGCCAGGCGTAGTCGCGGCAGGTGCCCGACCGCAGCCGCAGGGTTTCGCCGGGGGGCTGGGTACCCTCTTCCTCCCGCGATCGGTAGGTGAAGGTATCGCGAATGGTGTTCATAATTCGGTCGAGCACATCGCTGGTGACATCCAAATCTCCGGCCACAAAGTGCTTAGCCCAGGCCGCCACCGAGCCGTCGGGGTCTTCGGCGTGGGGGCGTAGGTACACGGCTAAGTCCGTCCATTCGTCGGGGGTGTACTGCACCGGCACCTCGTTGGCCCTGGGGTCGAGGGGGAAGTTGCCAATACCCTTGGTGCCAAAATGCTCGCCTCGAAAGCGGCAGGTGATCGTCAGATCCTGGGCTGGTTCGCCCACCTCAATCACCGCGACGTTATTGGAGAGGGTATCGCTGATCCAGTGCACCTCAGCCGGTACGTTGATCTCGATGGCATAGCCCAGCAACCGCCCGCTGTAGCTGCCCCTGGGCAAAAATATGGCCCGGTGGGGGCCAAAGGTAACGGGTTTGGCATACCGGTAGGTGGTAACGTGCTCAACTTCATAAATGATGGACATGGTAATCGTCCTAAAACGGCTGCGTTCTTTGTACTACGGTTAGGGTGCGCCAATTCATGACTCATGCAGGGCTGGGATGGGGCAGGCCCCCTGGGCTGAGTTCAGCTCCCTTGTCTGGAATATTTTAAATGGAACAGTCTTCGCAGGTTTAGACGCAGTAGACGATGCAAGCAATGAAGGGCTATCTGACTGCGCTGGTGACACCCCACCTGGCGGTACGGGCGGTGCGGGTGGCGCTCGTCATCGGCACGCTGCTGTTTGCGATTAACCATGGTGCGGCGGTGCGATCGGGCACTATGACCCAGACCCGTTGGATTTCTGCCGGGTTGACGTATCTGGTGCCCTACGCCGTCAGTATCCATGGGCAGTATATGGGGCGAGCGGATTAGCGTTGAATGTTGCCCTGGGCGATCGCTGTAAGCCTTTATTCGGGAATTAGATCTCTGTATCCGAAATAAAGGTTTGCTGAAGCTATCGGCATAGCACCCTGAATCTGGGTGTTATACCGACATTTTTCAGCCTAACACCTCCTTAGGAGGTGATATTCAGCTCAGGATCTGGCTAATCACCCCGACTGGGAGTGCTAGGCTGAATCAAGAGCCACCAGTCAGGGTAAACAGTAGTCCCTCCACAGTAGTACAAATGCTTGGCGTCATGTGATAAAATCTCAAAACTGCCGAAGAACAACCTCGCTGGAGCCGACA
>JAIXUR010000582.1 GCA_027483425.1 Cyanobacteriota bacterium
CCCCACACGTTCCACTCGATCCACTGGCCAAACTCCATGCTCATAAACAGAGTCTTCTTACCGGGATGCATAAACATGTAGGTGTAGAGGCAACGCAGGTTGGCGAACTTCTGCCACTCGTCACCGGGCATTTTGCCCAGCATGTTGCTCTTGCCGTGCACCACCTCGTCGTGGGAGAGGGCCAGCATAAAGTTCTCGGTAAAGGCATACCAAATGCTGAAGGTGACGTTGTTCTGGTGAAACTGCCGGAACCACGGGTCCATGTTGAAGTAGTCCAACATGTCGTGCATCCAGCCCATGTTCCACTTCAGGTTAAAGCCCAGACCACCCACGTAGGTGGGCCAAGAGACCATGGGCCAAGCCGTAGACTCTTCGGCGATGGAGAGCACCCCAGGGAAATAGGTGAACAGCACGTGGTTAACCTGGCGGAGAAAATCAGCCGCCTCAATGTGCTCACAGCCGCCGTAGTCATTGGCGACCCACTCCCCATCCTTACGGAAATAGTTGAGGTAGAGCATCGACGCCACCGCATCCACGCGAATTCCGTCGATGTGATACTTTTCAAACCAAAAGATGGCGTTGGCCACTAGAAAGTTACGGACTTCGTTGCGGCCATAGTTAAACACCAGGGTGCCCCACTCTTTGTGCTCACCTTTGCGGGGGTCAGCGTGCTCGTAGAGGTGGGTGCCGTCGAAGAAGGCGAGGCCGTGGCCATCCTTAGGAAAGTGCCCCGGTACCCAGTCGACAATCACACCAATGCCGTTTTGGTGGCACTGGTCGACGAAATACATAAAGTCTTCGGGGGTGCCGTAGCGGGAGGTGACGGCATAGTAGCCCGTGACCTGGTAGCCCCAGGAGCCGTCAAAGGGGTGCTCGGCGACGGGCAGCAGCTCAATGTGGGTAAAGCCCAGTTCTTGAATGTAGGGAATCAGGCGATCGGCCAGCTCGCGGTAGGTGAGAAAGCGGGCGCCGGGCTTGAGCTCGGCCACGGTGACCACGGGCTCTGGGGTGCCGTCGGGGCGTAGGGCCGGAGTAGCCGATGACTCGTGCATCCACGAGCCCAGGTGCAGCTCATAGATAGAGACAGGCTGGGTGAGGGGCTCGGTCTGACGCCGCTTTTCCATCCAGCTGTCGTCATGCCAGACGTAGCTGTCGAGGTCAGTGACAATGGAGGCCGTTTTGGGCCGAGTCTCCTGCTGAAAGCCGTAGGGGTCAGACTTTTCGTAGATGTGGCCGTCGTAGTTTTTGATTTCGTACTTGTAGTGAACCCCAATCGCCAAGCCAGGAATAAACAGATCCCAAATACCGTTGGAGAGGCGGCGCATTTGGTGCTTGCGGCCATCCCAGTAGTTGAAGTCGCCCAGGACCGAGGCATTGCGGGCGTTGGGTGCCCACACCGCAAAGTACACGCCGGTCACCCCCTCAACGGTGGTGAAGTGAGCCCCCAGCTTCTCGTAGATGCGGTGGTGGTTGCCTTCGCTAAACAGGTGAATATCGAAGTCGGTAATGGCGCGGGTTTTGAAGGCGTAGGGGTCGTAGATGACATGGACATGGTCACCAATCACGTACTTGAGCTGGTAGTTGGCCAGGTCTTGAACCTCTAGCACGCACTCAAAGAAGTGGGGGTTGTGGTTCGACTCCATGGCCACTTCTTTGTGTTCCTCTGGCAGCACTACCCAGGCTTTGTCCGCCTGGGGTAGGTAGGCCCTCACGGCCCAAACCGTTTGACCGTCTTGCTGTACCATGTGCGGCCCCAAGATCTCGAAGGGGTCGTGGTGCTGGTTCCAGACAATTCGGTCAATCTGCTCAGAGTCAACAGTTGCAGGCATATTATTAAAGATCCAAGGGAGATAAGAGACAGTCTATAGAAATGTGCTATCTGCGGACTAGAGTAACAAAACTTAGTGATTTCCACTGAGAAAGTTTTGCCGAGGGTGGCCAGATTAGCCCCTAGGGGATAAACGGCAGGATGGGCCTGACCCAACGTCTGAGCTGCAGCAGGTAGATGAGCTGGACAATGTCGGGATCAACAATAGACCCATCAGGGCTAAAGGTGCGCAGGCGTTCTTGCAACACAGCGTAGTCAGCGGCCGAGATGGGTTCGCCGGTTAGGGGCGATCGCGCCTCGGTGATCACCTCGGTGCGCAGAATTTCCTCGGGAATCTCGTCCGGAGGAGGCAGGGCTAGGACAGGCGCTGCCAGGGTCGCCATGAGCGCTGGCGAGGTCAGCAGTAGACTGGGTCGATGCATAAATACTATAGAGTGACGTAGGCCCAAGTATTACCATAGCCTGCTGTGATACCCCTGACTCTATTCTGAGCCGAGGCTGGCTGTGTTACCCTGCTTGACAGGTTTGTGTTCTATTTCGTGGGAGATAAGGTTTGATGGGTTTTTTACGGCTGTTCTCTGTGGGGCTAGTGGCACCCACGGCTTTGACAGGGCTGCTAGCTGGCCCCATGGCTCTGTCTGCCCTAGCGGATACGGTGCTCCAAGAGGCCGGCACCATTTACCCCGCCGAGTCCACCTATAGCTTCGATGGCAAGGCTGGACAGGCCATTACCATTACCCTAGACAGCGAAGAGTTTGACCCGGTGCTGTCACTCCTCGATGCCAGCGCTACCGAACTGGCCTTCAACGACGACTTTGGCGGCACCCTAAATGCCAAAATTATTGTCACCCTGCCCGCCGATGGCACCTACACCGTGGTAGCGAAATCGTTTTCCGGTCAGGGGGGTGACTACGACCTGGTGGTGCGCACCTCCACCGAGTTTGAGATGACCTACGCCGAGGCCGAGGCCCTGATCCTGGTTGAGGACTACCCTGGGGCCATCGTTGCCTATACCAAGGCGATTGAGATTGACCCGACCCAGCCGGCGGCCTACCTGGGTCGCGCCCAGGCCATCCTCGGGGAGGTCTACGTAGCCGAGGGCGACGCCGTCCAGGGGCCAGAGGATATCCCCCTGGAGGCGCGGGAGCAAGTGATTGCCGACTTTGAACAGGCGGCCACCCTGTTTGAGGAAAGTGGTTCCCCTGACTGGGCCGCTTCCCTCCGCGAGCAGGCCGAGGTGCTCCGCAGTGTCGACAGCGGCACCTGATGGTTAAAATTCTCCAGCAACTTTTCCGGACAGGCCCGCGTCTAGGTCGTAAAGGTGAATGGTAGATGCACCCTGATAAGTCCCACTGGCGAGAGCCAGGGGATTTTTTTTGCCCCTAGTACAGAAAGGCAGAAGCCAGAAGCCAGAAGCCAGAAAGCCAGAAAGGCAGAAAGGCAGAAGCCAGAAAGCCAGAAGGATGAACTTGTCATGGCCTCTCTGCGGTGCATTGCTTCGCGTTGGCTTAGCCCCGCCCTAGGGTTATGCACCCGACAAGACCCTAAAAATTAAGCTTGAGAATTGCCCAACAAATGCCCAACAAAAAAGGATGCAGGCCGTAGCCTACATCCCAGTGGTGTTCTAGAAACCTATCTCAACAGAGCCAGGGCCTTAGTCAACCGTTACCTTGCGGTAGGGCACGGCGGTGGCAATGTTGATTTGGCTGGTAGATACGCGGGCCGGAGCGGCTCCGGTAGCCCCAATGCTGCGGGCCATACCCAAGAAGTTGGTAGGGTTGCCAGCGGTAACCTTCTTCTCCTGGGGCACAAACCGCCTGACCTGAGACTGCCACACAATCTGAGGGAAGCCCAGCAGGTTGCGGTGGTAGGCGTCGTAGCGGGGATTCTTGATATGGATGGGGAGCTCGCCTTCGGCTCGGCCGGGCAGTACCCGACGCTTTTGGTAGGGGACGGTGTTGTAGCCAAAGCTGGTGAGATACTCTTCGCTGTCGAGGAGTGCATCAACCAGACCCTGGACGCCCTTGTTGGCTACCACGATGGACCAGGCAATTTTTTCGCGATCGCTGTATACTTCGCGACCCAGAATTTTTTGCACGCAGTGTTCAACAAACTTGTAGTTGCTGTTCTTCTCGTAGAAGCTGCTGTAGAAAGTGGGTGACAGAGCCAGACCACGGATAAAGTCGCGCACGGTGATTTGGCCATTGCGCAACTGCGATTCCAGAAAGGTCTGGCGATCGCTCTTAAAGGCGTGGAAGAAAATCTGCCGATAGGCTGCATTAATCAGCGCATCCATATCGCTGGTGCCATACAGATCATCGGTGGAGAAACTTCTGGGCTGTTCGTCGCCACCGACTTCGTAGCTGGCAACACGCTGATTTTGGCTAGATGGGGAGTAATTGAGTAACGGAAGAGACACGTTTGAATCTCCAGAATCTTAGGAAAATTTACAAACTTTAAGGATGATCATACGGGAATGGTTGCCCGTAACCTGAGCAATCTGAGTAAATCAACATAGTCCTTAACATTCCACCCCTCTCAGGACAAAGGGGCGACCGGCGGGCGAGCTGGGCCTAGGGATAGGTCATGCGGTAGGGGTCAATGAGCTGCTCAAACTCGGCCTCAGACACGTGCCCCAGGGCCAGGGAGGCTTCCTTCAGGGTGAGGTCGTGGTCAAAGGCATGGTGGGCAATTTGGGAGGCCTTGTCGTAGCCGATCGCTGGGCTGAGGGCGGTCACCAGCATTAGCGACTGCTCCACGTACTGGTCAATTTTTCGGCGGTTGGGGGTCATGTCCGCCACCAAAAACTCGGTGAAGTTGCGGCAGCTATCGGCCATCAGACGGGCTGACTGCAGCAGGTTGAAAATCATCATGGGCTTGTAGACGTTCATCTCCAGGTAGCCGCTGGCCCCGGCAAAGGCCACCGCCGTGTCGTAGCCCATCACCTGCACCGCCACCATGGCGAGGGCTTCACATTGGGTCGGGTTAACCTTGCCCGGCATAATCGATGAGCCGGGTTCGTTCTCGGGCAGATTCAGTTCCCCAAAGCCCGCCCGGGGACCACAGCTGAGCAGGCGAATGTCGTTGGCAATTTTGTACAGCGACACCGCCAAGGTTTTGAGCACGCCGCTGGCCATCACCATGGCGTCGTGGGCCCCCATGACGGTGAACTTATTGGCCGCGCTGACAAAGGGTAGCCCCGTGATCGTGGCGATGTGGGCGGCGGCAGAGTCGGCAAAGCCTGGTCCGGCATTGAGGCCTGTGCCTAGGGCCGTGCCTCCCAGGGCCAGCTCGTAGAGGCCTGGCAAGGCGACCTCCATGCGCTTGAGGTTGTCGTCGAGCATGCCCACATAGCCCGAAAACTCTTGGCCTAGGGTGAGGGGTACGGCGTCCTGTAAGTGGGTGCGGCCAATTTTAACGATGTCGGCCCAGGCCTTGGCTTTCTGATCCAGGGCATCGCGCAGGTGGGTAACGGCGGGCCGCAGACCCTGGATCAGGGCCTGGACTGCCGCAATGTGCATGGCCGTAGGGAACACGTCGTTAGACGACTGCGACATGTTGACGTGGTCGTTGGGGTGAATGGGGGTTTTACTGCCCATCACCCCTCCCGCCATCTCAATGGCGCGGTTGGCGATCACCTCGTTGACGTTCATGTTGCACTGGGTGCCGCTGCCGGTCATCCACACGTGGAGCGGGAAGTGGTCGTCAAGCTGGCCCGCGATGATCTCATTGGCCGCCTGCACAATCAGGTCGGCCTTGTCCTGGGGCAGCTTGCCCAGGTCGGCGTTCGCCAGGGCCGAGGCTTTTTTGGTGAGGGCGATCGCCCTCACCACCTCCAGGGGCATTTTGTCTTGGCCAATGGAAAAATAGCGGATCGATCGCTGGGTCTGGGCTCCCCAGTAGCGATCGCTGGGCACGGCGATCGCTCCCAGGCTGTCGGTTTCTTGGCGGGTGTGCGCGTGTAAATCGGCCATGGTATTCCCCGGAGCTACTCTCTCCGATTCAACCATATGCTAGCGGTTCAGGGGCAGCGATTCAGGGCCAAGAGTCCCTAGCGGCGGCGCTGTTTGCTGACCATTTTGCGCGACAGCCGCAGGTTAATCTCCTCTCGCTCGGCCCAGTCTTGCAGCACCCGCAAAAACAGGTGCTTATCTTGGCCCTGGAGCACGGCGGTTTGGTCAGCGGTTTCGATGCTGTAGGGGTAGCCGCCGCCAATGATCACTTCGCCCCGCACCCAGTTGAGGTAGCGCGTCATGGCGCCACTCTCCCACATCCAGCGGGGCATCTCTAGGCGCACGGGGTAGCCGTCGCGGGTGGTCTTGAGGTAGGTGAAGGCGATCTGGTCGCCGTAGGCCTCGTACTGGTCGAGAATGCCGCCGCGATCGCACTGAAACACCGCCGTTCTGTCTCCCCACTCCATCAGCCGGGCCAGCAGTTGGGCGTCGTGGATGCCCTCGGTGGCCTCTAGGCCGTAGGCATGGTGCAGTAGGGTGGTGAGGTCGTGGGCGTAGGAGGTGTCCACATAGCCCACCAGGGGTACTCGGCGGCGATCGCTGGCCTCTAGCAGCGAGAGCATAGATTGCACGTAGGCGGTTTGACTCTCCTGGTCAAAGGCTTCGGCAAAGGTGACCACCAGGGCCCCATCAAAAAACACCAGGGTGCGATCGGGGTCTGGACAGGCATTGATGTACTCCACCAGCCGCGCCACCTCCATTTGAAAGCGGCGAATGTTGACCCGGCGCTCGATGGGCTGGGCGGGGTTGGGCCCCAGTTCAGCCGGAGTCATCAGATCGACGCGCACATCTTTTTTGTAGGGGCGAGTGGTGCTGTGGGGGTTCTCAAACCAGCCAATCTGGAGCAGCGCAATGGGAATGGAGATATCTTTGCCCGGAGAAATCTGGGAGCCATCCACGGCGAAGGTGGTGATCTCTTCAAGCACGGTCTGCACCCACTGGGCACTTTGCTCACGGTTCGTCCAGCGATCGCCACCGGGGCCAGACTCGGCAAAAAAGAAGGGCAGAATGCCCTTTTCAGCGGCGATCGCTTCCAGGGGGCGGGCCCCCACCGGGGTCGGCAGCGGCGGCAACTGGGCCATCTGCTGCGCCAGGGGGAGGTCAGCAAAGTTGCTCCAAGCCCGACTGTAGGCGTGCAACAGCTCAAACTTGGCCCGGCTAAAGGCGCTAAAGGCCTCGCGCTTTTGATCCAGCAGAGCTTTAATTTGACCTGAACTCACTGGCATAACCCATCCGTTGTTTAGAACACCTGTATTAATGGCTGATTCTAGCGAGTTTGGGGCGGTCTGTCACGGCCAAGGCCAATTCACCTTAGTCAAGTCCCAAAGGGGAAAGTCTCTCTAAAAACTCCAGATCCCGATGTGGGAAGTTACACACCCTTAGCAAGAGGGTGTTTGAGAAGCCGGAGAGAGTCTGATTTTATACTGCAAAAGTGGATCACGATAGCTCACGTCTCTAGGTTTTTACGATAGCCACGGGGCCAACAGCACCAGAGAATGCCCTTACCAAAAACTCTCTCAGGAACATTTTGTCCTCTGTTAGCATCTATAGCTATAGCTTTGGATGGTTTCAGGCCTTATAGATTCGTTTTGAGTCACCTACCACCCGTCAGATTTTCTTGGTTAGTGACTATCTATACCAATGGATAGATAACCGTAGAAATGACTGGGCTCGCTCCAGGTATTACCCTTCCTCCATCAGCTCCCTCACAGGCATTATGATCCTAACTATCTACGCAGCTCTATCAGGGCTGGTTTTCTTTCTGTCCATTGGGCCGCTGCTAAAAGACCCATCAGGCTCTAGGGATCGCATTGAATCCTGGCTGTTTCTGCTTTTGGCCATGGCACTCTGTCCAGTCACCTTGCCCAACATGATCTACTGCAAACTGCGAAAGTTGCACGGTAGCGAATTAAGTTCAGTATCATCACTATGGTTTCTGGCGGGGAAATCGCTAATCTGAATACATAGCACTTCATGCAGAACACTTCACCGAGTAGACCCCATGGCTCTATCCCTGTATCTATCGGCTTCGTTGCTGGTCTTTTTGCTGTCTTCTGGTCCATTTCTGCGAGATCCGTCTAATCCTAAAACTCGGGTTGGGAGCTGGTTATTCTTAGCGTTAGCCATGATCCTGAGCCCTGTAACCTTGCCCAATATGGTTCAAAAGCGCCTGACTAACCGCAGCTCGGATGCCAACATCAGCTTATTTGCACGAGAATCTTAATTAGAGGGTGTTTGAGAGGGTGTTTGAAAAGTCAAAGAGCGTCTCAGGTTATACCTAGGTCGTAGGCTAATATCCTCAAAAATCAGCGTTTTTGCTGCCTCTTGGTGGCACATCAGACCTGGGACAACCCTTTTCAAACACCCTCTTACCTTGCATCTAAGCCAAAACCGCCCTTTGCCTACGAGCAAGGGGCGGTTTTGATTTGGATTAAACGACCGTTGGGGCCGGTGCTCTAGTGATGGTGATCGTGATCATGACCGTGGCCATGGTGATCGCCATGATCATGACCATGGCTCGCCAGGTGATGGTCGTGGGTGTGGCCGTGATGGCTGTGCACTGCGGCGGCCTGGGAGGCCGCCAGGGAGGGGTTGATCGC
>JAIXUR010000578.1 GCA_027483425.1 Cyanobacteriota bacterium
ACACTTGGGCATTGCCGATGCGATCGCCCTTGAGGCCAGATTTTTCAATTAAATCCCCCGCTGTGTATGGATAGGGATTGCGAAACACACTGCCACAGTTGGGCAGGTCATAGGGCTGGGTAGCCCGCCGCTGGTTAAGACCCGCCAGAGTGTCGGCCACCACGATTTCGGGGTCGTGCCCTGGTTCCAGTTGCAAGGTGGCCTCGAGCACGACTCGATGCCCGCCCTGTAGGGCTGAGGTGCGGTACTGAAAGCCCAAATCCCGAGGAAGCAGCTGCATTAACCGCTGTTCTTCTACCCGCTCCAGGTCAACCACCAGCGTGGAAGCGAGTACATCGGCTGTGCAGCCGCCATGGGCACCGGCATTCATCACCACCGCCCCGCCCAGGGTGCCGGGAATCCCCACCGCCCACTCCAGGCCGCGCCAGCCGCGCTTGGCGGCCTTCCAGGCCAGGGTTGGCAGCGGTTCACCGGCGGCGACGGTGACACAACCCGCCTGGTCAAACGTGGTTTTACGCCAGCGGCGGGTGCAAATGACTAGGCCAGCAATGCCGCGATCGCTAATCAGCAAATTTGACCCCGCCCCCAGCAGAGTCACCCTCAGGCCGACGGCGATCGCCCAGTCTAAAACCTGCTCAAACTCGCTCTGGTGCCGGGGCATGGCTAACCATTCAGCGGCACCACCCACCCGAAAGGTGGTTAGCGACTGCAGCGATACCTGTGGTTTTAGGCAAGCAAGATTAGGCACAACCCCAAGGGTTTGGTTCATGACCCCAGATCTCAACAATCGTTCCCCATCCTAGCTAACCCCGTTGGGGTGGCCGTTGCTCAGCAGGCCTCTTGCAGCGACGGCACCTCTGCCTCTGCGTAGTAGGCCATCACCTGAGGAATAATCTGGTTCAGATTGCCAGCGCCCATAAACATCACCAGGTCACCGGGCCGCAGGCTGTGCAGGAGGGTAGCCTGAATGTCGTCGAAGGTGTGACCATAGACAACCTTGGGGTGAGCCTGGGCCACTGAATCGGCCAGTTGGCGACCCGACACCCCAAAGGTGTTGCGCTCACCGGCACTGTAGATATCGGCCATGATCACCTGATCGGCATCGGCAAAGGCATCGGCAAAATCGTTGAGCAGAGCCGCCGTGCGGCTAAACCGGTGGGGCTGGAACACGGCTATAACCCGCCGTCCGTCGTGACTATAGCGACTATCGGCCAGGGTGGACGGCAGGGACTGGTCAGCCTTAGTGCGAGCGGCCGCCAGGGTGGCCCGAATTTCGCTGGGGTGGTGGGCATAGTCGTCAAAGAACTGAATACCGCTGTAGCTACCCCGGTGCTCAAACCGGCGACGGGCCCCACAGAACTGGCTCAAAATATCGGCAATATCGCCAAAGGCAATGCCCAGATGTCGCCCCACCGCAACCGCAGCCAGGGCGTTGCTGAGGTTGTGGCACCCCAGCACCCGCAGGTGCAGCCGTCCCAGGGGTTGACCCAGTTCCCAGACGATAGCCGAGATGCCATCAGCCCCATACTGAACATCGGTGACGTGGTAGGTGGCGCCCGACTCGGGGTGCAAGCTGTAGGTCACCGTGGGGTTGAGCCTGGTACGCACCACCTCACAGTCAATGCTGGCCACCAATAGCCCACACTGACGCTGGAAGGTTTGAAAGGTCGCTACAACTTGGTCCAGATCACGATAGTGATCGGTGTGGTCGAGCTCAATATTAGTGACTACCCCAATGGCTGCCGACAGCTTGGCCAGAGTGCCGTCTGATTCATCGGCCTCGGCCACTAAGTGGGGGCCTTGCCCGAGGCGAGCATTGCCACCCCAGCTCGATACCTCGCCGCCCACCACAATGGTGGGGTCGAGCCCAGCGTTGAGCAACAAATGGCCAATCATGCTGCTGGTGGTAGTTTTACCGTGGGTACCGGCCACGGCAATGCTGCTGTACTCACGAATCAGGGCCGCTAGCAGCTCGGAACGATGAAAAATTGGACAGCCCAGATCCAGGGCAGCCTGGTACTCAGGGTTACGAGGATCAATGGCCGTGGAACAAACCACCTGGGGAATCGCATCTCCAGCCCCGAGGGCGGTACCGATGGGGGACTCCAGGGCCAATCCGACCCCATAGGCACCTGATTCCCCTGACTCCACCAGGGAGGGAGACTGAATAAAGTAGCTGAGGTTAGCCGCCTCTTGCTGCCAAAAGATGTGAGCACCGGCCTCTTGCAGGCGACGGGTAATGTGAGTTAAGCGGAGATCAGACCCTGATACCGGTAGGTGGCGCTTGGTCAAAATGTAGGCCAGCGCCGACATGCCAATGCCCCCTATGCCAATGAAATGAAAGGGTCTGCCGGTAAAATCTACGGAATTCGGCATTGTTAAACTCCTTTGAACACACACCACACCAAGTGTCAGGCGTAATCATAGCAAGAATTACCGAATTGGCCTAAACATCACCACTAGCCGACCCCGATGACGGCCCAGCCCCCCCTAAGGGGCTCAGACCAGGGCTAAACCGATCGGCAGCAGCGTCCTAGCAATCCTTGAGATCCCGACTGCACCAGGATATTAACTGCTTTGCATCCCAGCCATATCCTAGGCAGGGTCGTGTTTAGCGACTCTTCTTATAGGATGTGTTTCTAGAAAAGAGATGCCCAAGGGCGGCATATCAATATTCTATGTCAACCGAATAAACAGAGTAGAAATACTTATGCTAATTCCGCAGATTGATCCCCACCAGCGGCCGCAAAAGATGCATCGCCCACAATTCATAGATTGATTGACGATTTTTGCGGGTATTGATAGATTCAGTTCAATGGACGGCCCCTATAAAGTGGATCATGCTTTGCGATATTATGGTGTCGTCTAAGAATAGATACCTAGTCCGACTACAACAGAGGGTTAAACGCAGTGGTTAGAGTAGCAATTAATGGTTTTGGCCGCATTGGCCGTAATTTTCTGCGCTGCTGGTTGACGCGCGAAAACAGCCAGCTTGAGGTGGTAGCTATTAACGATACGTCTGATCCTAAGACTAATTCCCACCTGCTGAAGTACGATTCGATGCTGGGCCGCTTGGATGCCGACATCAGCGCGGGGGAAGATACCCTGATTGTCAATGGCAAAACCATTAAGTGCTACTCCGATCGCAACCCCAACAACCTGCCCTGGGCCGCCTGGGACGTTGACCTAGTGATTGAGTCGACTGGGGTATTCGTGAGCGAAGAGGGTGCCTCTCGCCACATTGAAGCGGGCGCTAAAAAGGTGCTGATCACGGCACCGGGTAAAGGCGGCGGCATTGGCACCTACGTGATGGGTGTCAACCACGCAGACTACACCCACGACAAGCACAACGTGGTCAGCAATGCCAGCTGTACCACCAACTGCCTCGCCCCTGTGGTGAAGGTGCTCCACGAGAACTTTGGCATCATCAAGGGTGCCATGACCACCACCCACAGCTACACCGGCGACCAGCGCCTGCTCGATGCTAGCCACCGCGACCTGCGCCGGGCTCGGGCGGCGGCGCTCAACATTGTGCCCACCACCACTGGGGCCGCCCAGGCTGTGGCGCTGGTCATCCCTGAAATGGCCGGCAAGCTCAATGGTATTGCCCTGCGGGTGCCTACTCCCAACGTATCGGTGGTTGACCTGGTGATTCAGGTCGAAAAGCCCGCGATCGCTGAGCAGGTCAATGAAATCCTGAAGTCTGCCGCCGAAGGCCACATGAAGGGCATTCTGGGCTATAGCGATCTGCCGCTGGTGTCTAGCGACTACCGCAAGACCGATGATTCGTCCATTGTTGACGCTAGTCTGACCATGGTGATGGGCGGCGACATGGTTAAAGTCATTGCCTGGTACGACAATGAGTGGGGCTATAGCCAGCGGGTAGTTGATCTGGCCGAGCTGATGGCCACCCATTGGAAATAGTTCAGGGCCCTAATGATGGGCGATTAACTCAATAAAAAAGGGGGCGCAAGGTTTGCGCCCCTTTTTTATTGCAATATCTCGAGAGGGAAGTTATCTGGACTAGACCGAGGTAAATTCGGGCCATATGGCGGCCACTCGGGCGTCGCTGAGGGCTGCGTAGCTGCGCTTTAGATCGTCGAGTAGGGTGGCGGCACCGCGGGTGTCCCCGAGGGCACAGGCGATGGAGAGATGGTTCTGAAGGTGCACAATCGCCTGATTATGATCGCCGATCGCGATGCTGGCCCGGGTGAGCTGGGTGAGAATGCGGCGAGTGGTGTGGTTGTCTACGACCCCTTCGCCGTTTTCGCTGAGGGCCATAAAGCGTTTGTAACAGTCGATGGCCTGGGTATGATCTCGCAGGGTGAGGTAGGTGTTGCCCAGGTTTTGTAAAATCTGGAGCTGCGTGGCGCGATCGCCTAGGGTAGTGGCCATCAGCAAGCTGGCCTCGTAGAGGGTGGCGGCCTGGTGGGTGAGCCCCTTGGCTCGGTAGACCATGGCCAAGTTGTTGAGCGATCGCATTTCACCAGCGCGATCGCCCCGTTTCTTAGCGATGTTTAAACTCTGGCCCATGTAGTCCAAGGCTCGCTGGAGGTTGCCCAGGTGGCGGTAGGTGTTGCCCAGGTGCTCCAAAGCCTGTTGAATCATGTCTTCATCGCCCAGGCCACGGACTACCATCAGACACTGGCGTCCGTAGTCGGCCGCCCCCAGGTAATCGGCCATCCGATAATACAGGTGAGCCAGGGTCAGCAGCACCTTGGCCTGACGCGGTTTGTCTCCCAGATTGCGGTAGCCATGGAGGGCCTGCTTCAGAAACGCCAGGGCCGGTTTGTACTGTCCCCGACGCAGATGGGCTGACCCTCGCTTCAGCCACTGGGCCGCTTCTGCCGCCTGACGCTGTTGATAGCCCTCGGCGATGCGCTCAGCCTGGGCCAGCAGAGATGGATCCCGAGGCAAACGCACGGTGGCATCGTCGGCAAGAATATAGGTGGACCGCATGGAAGGCATAGAGGAAGTCATAGGCCGAAGCCGCAGAACCACTGCGGTAGCAGTTAACGGATGGTCATTGCCATGAAGGCAGCTGGAGCGCTCACGATGCGTTAAGGGTATTCCATCTCCAAAACGTCCTGGTCAAGGCGACTAACTCGGCCCCTGGGGCGGGTTCCTATAAACCCTGGGATACCCTTTGGCCAGAACACCCTAAGGGTATCCCAACTAAAAAAGATCCCTGCCAAGGACGCGAACTCGGCCCGTTGAACCGGTCGTGGCGAGTCCCGGATAGGTATTGAGTTGGAACACCCTCATCGTAGTCTTAATCGTAGGTTTATGTTTCCCCAGGGGACACCGTGCATTCACGACATCTGGTTTAGTGAATACCCTAGCACCTGCGCAAATTAACTGATACCTGGGCGCAACCTAGGCGCAATGGCGGCGGCATTGAAGCCATGGCTAAACCAGGATGTCGCCCCAGACCTGGCCTTTATGAAGCCTTTTTGAAGCCCTCGGTGGTCCTACCGAGCCCGTTCCAGCTTTGCCCCGTTCAGCTTTGCCCCGTTCAGCTTTGGGTCACCAGCCCTGGGTTAACAGCACCCCCACTGATTACACTGGAGAGGCCTTGTTCTTAGCCCTGCCCGTGCCCCCCCTTCCGCTTCAAGACGAAACCCTGCTGTTTGAGCCCACGGCGCCCCACGACGATGCGCTGTCGGTAGTCTTCGCTTTTCCCAACGAGTACAGCGTGGGCATTACCAGTTTGGGCTACCAGGTGGTTTGGGCTACCCTGGCCCGCCGAGCAGACCTCAGGGTCAGCCGGTTGTTTACCGATGGCCATGAGCCGCTGCCGTCCTGGGTTGATGTCCTGGGCTTCTCCCTCTCCTGGGAACTCGACTACGGCAACCTGCTCACCCTGCTAGAGCAGCTCGATATTCCGATCATGGCGGGCGATCGCGACGCTGACCATCCGTTAGTCTTCGGCGGTGGCCCGGTGCTGACGGCTAACCCTGAGCCCTTTGCTGACTTCTTCGACATCATTTTGCTGGGGGATGGGGAGACCCTACTTGATGATTTCTGTGACGCGCTGGTTGATCTAAAACCCGCGTCCCGCACCGAAACCCTGCGCCGTCTGGCCAGGGTCCCAGGGGTTTACGTGCCTTCGCTCTATGCGGTCAGCTACGACAGCCCGACCGGCGGCGTTCGGGCCATTCACCCGGTGGATGTAGACATCCCCGCCACGGTTCAAAAGCAGACCTACCGAGGCAATGTGCTGTCGGCCTCTACCGTCGTCACCCCCCACGCCGCCTGGGAAAACATCTTTATGGTGGAGGTGGTGCGCAGTTGCCCCGAGATGTGCCGCTTTTGCCTGGCCAGCTACCTCACCCTTCCCTTTCGCACCGCCAGTCTAGACGACTCCCTGATCCCTGCCATTGAGCAGGGTTTAAGCGTCACCAATCGGCTGGGGTTGCTGGGGGCCTCTGTCACCCAACATCCAGAGTTTGCCACCCTGCTCGACTACCTCAACCGTCCCCAGTTCGATGACGTGCGTCTGAGCATTGCCTCGGTGCGCACCAACACGGTCACCCCGGAGTTGGCCGCCACCCTCACCCGCCACGATACCCGCTCTATCACCATTGCGATCGAAAGTGGGTCGGAGCGGGTCAGACAGATTGTCAACAAAAAGCTCGAAACCGACGACATTGAGCAGGCGGCTATTAACGCTAAGGCCGGGGGGCTGAGCGCCATGAAGCTCTACGGCATGGCGGGCATACCGGGGGAAACCCAGGCCGATCTGGAGCAAACCGTGGCCCTCATGCTCCGACTGAAGAAAGCGACTCCTGGTTTGCGCCTGACCCTGGGATGCAGCACCTTTGTCCCCAAGGCCCATACTCCGTTTCAGTGGTGTGGGGTCAATCGAGAGGCTGAAAAGCGACTCCAGTATCTGCAAAAGCATCTGCGCTCCAAGGGCATTGATTTTCGCCCCGAGAGCTACAACTGGTCGGTGATCCAGGCGTTGATCTCCCGGGGCGATCGCCGCCTCGGCCCGGTACTCGAGCGGGCGCGCCACTACGGCGACTCCCTGGGCAGCTACCGCCGCGCTTTTAAGGATTTCCAAGGTCAGATTCCACCGCTGGAGTACTATGTCCACGCTGACTGGGCCCTAGACCAGCCCCTGCCGTGGGATCATCTGCTGGGGCCACTGCCCAAGGCTACGCTCCAAAAGCACTTTGAGGCGGCTGGGGTGGGGGCAGTGGTGGTGTAGGGGGCGGGGGGAAGATGGGGGCCTGAGGGATTCTTGAGGACGGGGGCGGCGATCGCGGGGGAGGGAGGGTTACCTGAGGGATCCTCGAGGACGTGGGTCGGTTATTGCGGGAGTGGGAGGGCGGCCCGAGGGGGGGTGACCCACGCTACCGGCACCCGAGGCTGTCGCGGGTGGCGATGCCGGTGAGGGCATTGACCCCGTCGGCGTATTTGCACAGGGTGGCCGTTTGGAAGCGATCGATAATGGCTCCGGAGAAATCGGCTCCGGTAATCTTGGCCTCGTTAAAGCTGCTGCTGGTCAGCAGGGCATCGGTGAAGATGGCATTGGTCAGGTTGGCCCCGTCAAAGATGACGCGATCGGCAAAGGTGCCCGACAGGTCGGCCGACGTCAAGTTGGCCCGCAGGAACGACGCCTTGGTCAGAATGGTGCGGCTGAGGTCGGCCTTTTCAAAGTTGGCCTCCCGCATTTCGGCCGCGGCAAAGGAGGTGCCGGATAGCTGCTTGCCCGAAAAATCGCGAAAGCTGAGGTCAGTGAGGGTATAGTCGACCGCGTTGTCTTGGGCGTAGGCGGTGGGGGCGAGACTACCCCACCCGGCGACCATCAACACCAGGGCACAGACCACCGCCAAAATTCTGGGCAGAAAGAGGAGCATAGCCACACAACCCACAAGCATAGAATGAACAAACGGCGATAACGGGTGCCCTAACCGGTGGCCATCATTGTCTTAATCTTGGCCGAGGTGGGCAAGCTTCGCCGCTCTTCCTTTTTCAGGATAGGGACATCCTACAAAGTTTTGGGGCCATCCTGCCGGGAAATCATGCCTAGCCCAGGACAGCCAGGGCAGCTTGCAAAGGGTCGGGCAGTCGTCGCAGCACCCGGCGGGTTTTGAAATCTACCGGAACCAGGGTGACGGTACCGTCAATGCAGGTTTCCAGGGTGGCCGCATTTTGAATATCGTAGTGCCACACCAGGCGCACCCCCTTGGCAGGCCCCAGGCGGGCTTTGACCAGGGCCGTGTCACCCAGGGCGAGCGATCGCCGGTAGCGCAACGTCAAATCCACCACGGGTAGGTCTACCCCCGCCTTTACCCAGTCAACGAAGGTGAGCCCGCAGGTGCTGAGGTAGTTCACACGGGCCTCCTCCATCCAGGCGATATAGGTGCCATGCCAGACAATACCCGCGTAATCGGTGTGGTGGGGCTGCACCGTCACCCGATGCTCAAACCATAGAAGTTGTTCCATGCCCAGGCCCGATAGTCGGGCAGACTCTACTACAAATTATGAATCGCGCCCAAATAGGCTCAAAACCAATGCCTATGATGATTGAGACCACCTTAGAGCATTCCATCTAAAGAACGTCCTGGTCACGTTTGCGAACTCGGCCCCTTGGGCCTGTCGCCGTGAACCCTCGGATCAGTTCAGTATTTAGCGAGAATACTCCTAAGCTTAGTTCTACATTCCGTTGACCCGATGGACAACCCGATGGCCTTGGCAGCATTAGCTGGTGCATAGAGGCGGTTGGCAACGAGCAGGCCCAGGCACTTTAGCCGCTTGGCCACTGTCAGTGCTCTGAGATATGGGCTACCTTGACCCGCCGTCGCAGCATAACGTCCGACTCTCTCTGGCTTTTCAAATACCCACTTAGCCCGAGAATTCAACGAACTCTGCTGAGGCATTCGATTCCGACGATACCGACAATCCACTCTGCCATCGAGCGCAACCCTAGGAGGACACTATGATCGAAAAAATTCTTTTGGCTGACTCTGGCACTGGTAACACCGAAGCCATGATGAAAGCCCTGATGGATATTCCCCTGATTCAGCGGGCGGCGGTAACGGTGCTGCACGTGGTGCCCTCCCAGATATCTTCGGAGGCCATGGCGGCCAAATGGGAAGCCGGGGGTCGCACCCTAGCCACCGCCATTACCAATCTCAACCTCGACCCCAGCCGCGTCACCGCTGTCCTGCGGGAAGGTGACCCCAAAGACGTGGTGATTCAGGTAGCCGATGAAATCGACGCTAGCCTCATTGTCATGGGGTCTCGGGGCTTGCAGGGGCTGAAGGCCATTCTCGAAAACTCCGTTAGCCAGTACGTGTTCCAGCTGTCGTCGCGACCGATGCTGCTGATTAAGGACGACCTCTACAGCATTCGCCCCATTAAGCGGGTGATGGTAGCGCTGGATAAGTCTGACTCCGCCAAAGCCGGGCTAAACATCGCGATTTCTCTCCTGCGCGACATTAAGGGGGGCGAACTGACCCTGGTGCACACGGTCTCTAGCCTCAAGAGCAAACCCTTTGATGTGGCCAGCCAAGATCCTAACCAAGACCCCATTTTAGCCGCCGCCCTAACCGAGGTGAAGAAATACGACATTGCCTACAAGCTGGCGGCCCCAGAGGGCAAACCCGGTCGCCGCATTTGCGAACTGGCTGAGGAGCGCAACATGGATTTGATTATTCTGGGTTCTCCCGATCGCCGTCCCACCATTGCCAAGGGTCTGCCCGATTTAGACAAGGTGCTGGGTGAGTCGCTGACCGACTATGTGCGCGTGTACGCCACCTGCCCGGTGCTGCTGACCCGCATGGCGGGTTAGTTCCGCCACCCTCGCTGGCGGCAGGCTAGTTCCGCCGCCAGCGAGACCCTGGTATTACGGATAGGCGAGAAACGGTTGCCCGCCGGAACTCGGGCTGCGGTAAACGTCTGTAAAAATTCGTAATGGAAACGGTGATCAAATCAGTCTAAGTTAAATAAATGTGGCCCTTATTAATGGCATGTTAAGTCCTCGGATTGAGGGGGCTAGCCTGGTCTGGGCAGGCATTGTCTAACCAAAACTCTGTTTAAACCCCACCCTTAAGTAACCCTAAAGCGAGACAGTCAGCATGAGCAGTACCCTATCCACCGAGCTGCGCGAAGGCACCAAAAAAGCCCACACCATGGCAGAAAACATGGGGTTTGTCCGCTGCTTTTTGCGGGGCGTAGTCGAAAAAAATTCCTACCGCAAGCTGGTGGCCAACTTCTATTACGCCTACGCGGCGATGGAAGAGGAACTGGAGCGTCATAAAGATCACCCGGTTGTCTCTAAGATTTACTTTCCTGAGTTACACCGCAAGGCATCGCTGGAGTCTGACCTGGCCTACTACTACGGCCCCAACTGGGCCAACGAAATTGCCACGACCCCCGGCGGCCAGCGCTACGTCGATCGCATTCGCGAAGTCGCCAAGACCCAGCCTGAGCTGCTGGTGAGCCATTCCTACACTCGCTACATTGGCGATTTGTCGGGCGGGCAAATTCTGAAGGGCATTGCCCAGCGGGCCATGAACCTCTCGGAAGGAGAAGGCACGGCGTTCTATGAGTTCCCTGAAATCCCTGACGAGAAAGCCTTTAAGGTGAAGTACCGCGAGTCGATGGATGAGGCCCCGGTGGATGAGGCGATGGTGGCCCAGATTGTGGAGGAGGCTAACGACGCCTTTGGCCTCAACATGGAAATGTTCAAGGAACTGGAAGGCAATTTGATCAAGGCGATTGGTCAAATGCTGTTTAACACGTTGACGAACCGTCAGCGTCGGGGTAGCACTGAGCTGGCGACCGCTGAGTAGAGCGTTTCGCGGCAGATCCCTCGTCTAGTTCTCGAATAGGACGACCGTACTTCGGCTACGGTTAAGCAGGAAGCGATGATCGGTCGCTTCCTGCTTTTTTGGCCTTTGGCCGGAACTGGGATAGGCAACTGGAAGTTGGGATGTCATCAACGGGAACGTTTTTGAAGCGCTGGATCGAGGGTTGGCGCTGGCCGCGGGCGGGGCTGGTCGTTCTGAGTGGGGTGGCGCTGGCGCTGGCCTTGCCGCCGGTTAGCCTGTGGCCGCTGGCTTGGATAGGGCTGGTGCCCCTGTGGTGGGTGGTGCTGGCCACGCCGCAGTGGGGGTTGGCTGCCGCCTACGGCCTGCTGTGGGGGCTGGTGTATTACGGCTGGTCCCTGGCTTGGATCACTCACCTGCACCCACTGATGTGGATGGGGGTACCCTGGTTGAGCAGTGTGGCGATCGCGCTCTCCGCCTGGATCTTTATTGTGCTCTGGGGCGCTGCCTGTATTGCGGTTTGGGGGGGTGCCATGGCCTGGGCCGCTGGCCGCTGGCCGGGCCAGTCGCGCTGGCTGGTGCTAGCCGGTACTGCCCTCTGGTGCGCCCTCGAAGCCCTGCGCAACCACAGCCCCCTCGACTGGTCGCCCCTCAGCCTCACCCAAAGCCCCAATCATCTCTGGATTTTGCACCTGGCTAGGCTCTCAGGCCCCGGAATCATCACCGCCATGCTCGTCGCCACTAATGGCCTCCTCACCGTCGCCCTTCTGCCCCATCCAGCCACCCACCTACCCACCCAAGACAGGGCAGACACAAAGGTCTGCCCCTACCCACCCACCCACCCAAGACAGGGCAGACACATAGGTCTGCCCCTACCCACCCACCCACCCCGCCGCCCCCTGACCCTCGCCGCGCTCACCCTGGTGCTCCTCGGTCACGCCCTCGGAGCCATCCTCTACACCAGCGCTGGGGATGTGCCCGACGACCAGGCGCTCACCCTGGGCCTGATCCAGGGCAACGTACCGACTCGTGAAAAGCTCACCCCCCAGGGCGTTAACCAGGCCCTAGATGGCTACACCGACGGCTACCGATCCCTGGTGGCCCAGGGCGTGGATGCCGTGGTGACCCCGGAAGGCGCGCTGCCGCAGCTGTGGAATCCGAATTCACCCCAAGGGGCGGCGATCATCCGCACTGTAGAGCAGGCCGGGGTGCCCCTGTGGCTGGGTACCTTTGCCCCGGTGCTCGGGGAGGGGCGATCGCAGTACACCCAGAGTCTGCTGGAAATTCGCCCCGACGGAGCCATCCACGGCCGCTACGACAAGGTGCAGCTCGTGCCCCTGGGCGAGTACATTCCCGCTGAGGCGGTCCTGGGTCGCCTGATCAGCCGCCTGTCGCCCTTGGACAGCTACCTGGTGCCGGGGGCCTCTAGGCAGCGGTTTGAAACCAGCATCGGCAAGGGCATTGTCGGCATCTGCTACGAATCGGCCTACAGCCGCCTATTTCGCCGCCAGGCCCTGGCTGGTGGCGAATTCATCGTCACGGCCTCTAACAACGACCCCTACCCGGTTTGGATGATGCGGCAGCATCACGGGTTTGACGTGCTGCGGGCGGTGGAAAGCGATCGCTGGGCGCTGCGGGTCACCAATACCGGTCTCTCAGGCCTGGTGGATAACCACGGCCGCACGCTCTGGCTGGGGGCACCCCAAACCTACCTCACCCATCGCGCCACCCTCGATCGCCGCCAAGGCCTCACCCCCTACGTGCAGTGGGGCGATTGGCTGACTCCCCTGCTGCTGGGGTTGACGGGGGTGCTGGGTTGGCGGGGCAATTCTTAACCCGCCCCCTTGATCCTGGGCCAAAGGAAATCGAGCGTCGCCAGCAGCGCCCCGCCCACGATCAACCCACAGGCCACCCCCACGGCCATGGTCGCCTCGGCCCGTCCACA